>CAZVBU010000043.1:0-6037 GCA_964625935.1 uncultured Candidatus Saccharibacteria bacterium | reverse complement strand
GTGAATATCTTTTTAAATTTATAATTAAGGACTTGGACGCGAAATATTTCACTTCCACAAAAAATACCACGATAAAATCGCGCCCAAAATGCCCAAGATGTATCCCGCGGGAACGATTTTTTTCCCGCCTATTTTTATCCAGGGATAATAATCGGAAAAATCCGTAAACCATTCACGCAATTTTACGGCGGGATTCACCAAATACCACCCAAAATCCTCCAAAACCATGCCGGACAAATACGCGCTTAAAAGAATTCCGAAAAGCCGCGCGTCCCAACCGTAAATCGCGAGCGGCAAAACAAGAAGAAGCGGCCACATAATCCAAAAAACATAAAAATGATACGCGGGCAGGCAAAATTTTCCCATTTTTATTTTCCACCCCAGCTTATTCTTATCCCACGGATTTCTGCCTTCAACATACGCCTCCCAGAAAGACATTGAAATCATCACGAGATAAATTATCGTAAATATCGTCAAAACCGGCATATATTGGTAGATTATACACCCACTACTTTGAATTTTAAAATACGGAGCTGCCAAAAAATTAACAAAAAATTATAAAATTATACAATTTATCCCAGATTCACAAAACCAAAAACAAACAGCGAGAGGATATATGCCATACAAACTGGGAGAGTATGACCATTTAAATGAAGACGACAAAATCAGAATAGAAATGGATTTTGACGAACTTGCGCAAAAAATCGTGGCAAAAAATTATGAAGTAGACCGCATTATGTCTTCTCTTGTCAAAGCGCTCAACCACAACGCAAAAAAACCTGCTCTACCAAGCAAAGACGCGAATACTGTCGCAATATGGCAAATGCCACCAAAAAAGCTTTTGAAAAATTCAAAACCGAAAACTATTAACGGCTTTTTATTTTAGAGGAAAACAAAAAGCCCCCAAACACTTTGTGTTTGAGGGCTTTTATTTTCTTTAAAGAACTTTTAATTGTCGAAATTTATCACGATCACATTATCCTGCTTATTACGCGGACACAGTTTATTGAATAAATCCCACAGCCACTTTATCTGACAGACAAATTCCCAAATTCTGACAAAAAACCTGCCAATGGCGCAAGCAACCGCCACAACCGGCTTAAACCATTTTTCAAGTTTATTCCGCCGCTCTAACTTTTCTTCTTCCCCACGTTCAACGCAATCCACGGCATCTGAAAAACTCATTCCCTTTTTAACCACCAGCTCAAGAACGCGGTAACGATCTTTCCAAAAAACATCACCCCACTCAAACTCGCGTAAATCTTTAAGCAAATCATGAGTCAAGACCGGCAGTATCATTTTTATCGTTTTGGTTTTTTCTTCATTCGGGGTTAAATAATTGTCAACAAACTTCCACCCCCTGAAAACAAGACTCCTCCGGTCTATTTCGCTAATTGACAAAAGATATTTATTTTTCTTTACAAGCAGCTTGGTCTCGCGCTTAGTCAGAGGAAAATCATTAACGCGGTAAAAATCCAGCCGGTTGGCAACAATATCGTATCTGAACGCGCCCGAAACCAACGCCAACACCAAAACGATGTAAAACAATATGATTCCCGCGAAGATGACGATGCCCACCGCCGGATACGGCATTTCCATAATCATTGAAGAAATACCACGCAAATTTGCCAAAAGCAAAAGCGCGAAAGAACCGATGGAAACCCATGGTAAGGCACTAAGCAACCAATCGCAAATAATCCAAAAGCGCTCGTTTTTGATTTTGCTTGAAACAGCAAACATCAAAAGCGGGGCGACAAACGCCAGCCCAAAAATAGTTCCGAAATAGCCGAAAGACAGAAGAACCGAAAAAACAAAGGAGAAAAACCGTGAAATAAATCCGGCATATTCGATGAAGAACTCAGCGACAACGCGCGCCGTAACCAGAAGATAGAGAAACCAGAATGCCTTATGATGCTCCCCCGCTCCGCGCCATCCTTTTTCGGCAATACTTTTGTAATACAATATATTGCCCGAATAAGCATAAAGCGCGGAAATCACTGCAACGGCTTCAATATCACCCATCGCTGAAAAAAAAGAAAACAAAAAGACCGCAACGAAAACAGCAAAGACAATCATGACGACAAAGACAATAGGCACGGCAACCCATGCCAAAAAAAAATTCCGTGTCAAAAATATCCGTAATCTTTCCCCAAAACCACTCAAGCCATGCCTGCGCTTTCGGAGGAATTTTTTTCCATACTGCCTTTGCGGTTTTTCCCGACAAATACAACAGCACGCGCGTAAACGCGAACTTGAGGAATGCCAAGAAGCACCAAAAAGGAGTTATCGCCGATAATGTCATCCACAAGGCGATACAAATCAGCCCGAATAGTGAGACCTCGGCCGGCAGCGAAACGCATAAAAATGCCGCCGCCGACAAGGGAGAAATCAGCCAAAATACCAAATGGACAATGAAAGTCCACCAGAACCCCGGACATATATGCGATTTAAGCCTGACATTCCTGTTCGGAAACCAGGCATAATTGCTTCGCGCCGATTTATAAAGCGCCCAATACCTGCCGTCTTCATCGTTAACCACAAAATCTCCGGCGGTATTGTTTTTGACGGAAAGAAAATTCTTCCATGTTTTCGCCGCGGATTTTTTGTCGTTTTCCGAATCCGGATAGGCGCTAAAGTCGAAATTCAAATTCAAAAGCTCGAATATCCATGAACCCTTGCTTTTGTATCTGAGCCTGAAATCGCCTTCTTCAGAGAGAAGATTCTCAACACTGAAGGCGGAACGCCGTTTTTCAAACCAGTTGAGAATTCTCGGCCGTGTTTTCGCGACAAACAAATCGGCGTAATTGTCTTTTATCGCCTGAATCTGTTCCGGCTCTATTCTTCTCAAAAAAGCTTCGGCAGATTCGAAATTGATGTTATGGCGCCACAAAATTTTTCGCCATATGGAACACGGTAAAGACTCCGCCATGGCCACAAGAGACAAAAAGCTGTTTTGATTTTTCACGTAAGCGGAAAGAATTTCGCGCATTATTTTCTCGCCGCAACTACCCCGCATTTCCCCCTGAACAAGACCCCAAAAACACAATGCCTGTCGCTTGAGAATTTCAACGCAATTTTCCGCCGAACATTCACGCAATTTCCATACGGGTTCTCCCCAGAAACATTTTACGTCTCCGGACATATACTTTTCGATTTTTTTCACCCACCACGACGCTGGTTTCCGAAAACCGATTTTTTCATCCATTTCTTTTATACCTCCGTAATGTCAATGTGATTTTATTTACTTATTTTCAAGCCGTCTTTTCAAAATTAAGCATAAAAATATTGTCTTATCAAATCATCTGAGGCGTCAAAAAAACGGACTCTTTGAGCCCGTTTTTACAATTTTCCGCCGTTATTTTTTCCGGGAATGGACTTCAATCGTAATATGCGCGAGATTTTCAAGCCCCGCCAGACGTTTTTTGTATTCATTAGCACAAAAAGGATTTTCCTATTCAATCGCCAAAATACAAGCATACTTATCTTCACTCACTCTCCATAAATGCAAATCGCACAGAGAGGCGTCGCCCCCCTCTTCAACCAGTTTCTTTATTTTGAGGACTTCAGGCCGGTTCATTTCTTTATCCAATAAAATTTTTATCGCCTCGCCACCGATTTTATACGCCCAACGGAAAATAAGAAGCGAACCCAGAATCCCCATCGCCGGATCAAGCCAGTTCCACCCGCAACAAGCAGCACCCATGAGAGCCAAAATCGCTAAAATCGAAGTTAAGGCGTCCGCCAAAACATGATAATACGCCGATTTCAAATTCAAATCACTCTTAATATCTCCGCCGTCTTCATGTTCGTGTTCGTGTTCGTGGCAATGATCGGAAATATCACTATTTTTGTGAGTATGCGCCCCGCCATGAGAATGTAAATGGCCATGTCCGTGCTTTGACTGGAGAATGAAAGCGCAGATGATATTAACAACCATGCCCACAACCGCGACGGTAAGCGCCGAATAATAATCTATCGGCAATGGATTCAAAAGACGCGAGAACGAAACCGCCAGAATAAAAAATCCGGTAATCCCCAAGATTATAGAACTTGTGTATGAGCCGAGAATTTCTATTTTCCATGTGCCAAAAGCAAAACTTTTGTCGCATGACATCTTTCTCGCGAGAATATACGCCATAAGCGATATCCCCAAAGCCACCGTGTGCGTCGCCATGTGCCAACCGTCGGAAAACAAAGCCATTGAATTGAAATACCACCCGCCGGCAATTTCGGCAAACATCGTAAGAACGGTAATTGCGACAACCCACGCCGTCTTTTTCTCGGCGAATTTTTTTTCCGAATTGAATCTGTGGCCATGTGCGCCGGTTTCTATATGCTCCGCCATTTGGAAACCTCCCGTCATCCGTATTTCAGCTTCAAATACAAAACAGAAGAAGCCAAAAGTAAGTTTATGGAATTTACAAGAATCATGAGCCCGTTTTTAAGAATAGCGCCGTAAACCAGCCAAAGAATAACCCCCAAAATATATATCAAATACCGAAGCAAAGATATATCTTTCGTGGATTTTGTTCTCCAACTTTTTACAATCTGAGAAACTATGGAAATCAAAATTAAAAAACCCGCCAAATATCCGACAATATCCGCTGAAAGCATTATCGCCTCCATTCCAAATATATCAAATAACTATTTTTTCGCTTTCAGTGTAGCAAAAAACTTTTAAAATACAACAATTCCCAGAATTAAAACAACTTTACGAAAATACACCATATTTCCACAAATTTATATTTCATTCCATGTTTTATATCAGTTTTATATCACTCTGATAAAACTGATAAAACACAAAAACAATATACCAACAAACTTGAGATTGTTGGTATATTGTTTTTGTGGTGAAATTATAGAAACTATGAATCGCGAAATAACACAAATAACACGAAGAGGTTACGAAAAAAATTATACCAAAAAACAAAAATCAAAAATTCAAAAATAATTAAATCTCAACCCCTCCTCTTCAAATTTCTTACCGATATATTCCTGCCATTTTTTGAACTTCTCGTCGTCCATTCCGTTTTGCCGCAAATAAAAATACTTATCCCCCTCGCCCCGCAAAATGCCATATTCAAGTTTTGTGCCTCCCAATCCAGGCGCGCCATAGCGCATATCGGTTCCCGAAGCCAGTTTTTCCGCGTCGTTAAACGCATGCTCCAAAGCGTCATTTTTAATTTCCTCATCCGTCATTTCCGATTTCTGATACTCATAATACCCGCTCCAGTATATCTCAATGGCGCGGTGGCAATCCATAATTTCAATCGCTTCTTCTGGGATTTGCGGATTTTCTTCTTTCATAAAATAACACGGATGTTGCGAATTTTTATACTAATACTACGAATAAAAAATTATACAATCGATTCCCAATCAAAAACATTACTCGGTTCAAAGTCATTTTGGGGAACATAATCATCGTCAAAAATATTATTATCTTCAAAAAACCAATACGGATAAACGCAATCGCTTTCCACAAATCTTTCAAAAAATTCATAAATTAAATCATCGTTTATTAATATATCGGGCTTCTCGTCGGCGATATTAACTATTTCCCGCTTAATATAGTTCATAAATTCCGCTTCAGGCATGGAAACATCCGGACACTTAAAACGAATTTCCGGCTCGGGTAATTCTTCGGCATAAATATTCTTTTCAATATTTAAATCGCTTTCTCCCGTTGAAAAAAAGCCGAAAACATCTGCAACGGGATTGCCAATCGGAAGCATGAAAAAAAACTAAAAAACAAACATGCCGGAAAATGTAAAAAATGTCGCCCTAAAAATCTGTTTTAATATTCCTTTCATGTGTTTATTACGTATAACGTTTTGGGACAGGAAAAACCGCGACCGCAGGAGACGGCTTGAGCGAATCAAAGCGCTGCCGAACGCAACATCTTAACCAGCATTAAATTCGTTCGTTAAGGCCTGAATTTTAACCGCAACGTTCTCAAAAAAACAAAATTCAGGAGTAATACCAACTCAGCGACAAAAACAACTCGAGTCTTCACAGCGAGGCGCAGAGCCATCAAGAC
>CAZVBU010000042.1:2575-6056 GCA_964625935.1 uncultured Candidatus Saccharibacteria bacterium | reverse complement strand
TGCGGGAAACGATTTGGCACGAAGTCGCGCATTATTTCGGTTTTAGCGAAGAAGAAGTTGAGAGGAAAGAAATTAAAAAAAACGCGATAAAAAACAAAAAAGACAATTTTGACCGGTGGTGAATATCGGTTATTGCAGGCTGTGTTTTGTGGTAATATACTGGAAATATCATGGTAATCAGTAAAAACGTATACGGGAAAAGAATTCTTTTGGTTGACGATGATCCGTTGGTTCTTGAGTTGTATTCCCGTGTTTTCAGAGAGTCGGGTATAGATGTCGAAGTGGCGAAAGACGGCAGGCAGGGTTACGAAAAAATCACCTCATCGGTTCCGGATTTCGTTATTTTGGATATCAGAATGCCTTTTTTGAACGGCGTAGAAGTTTTAAGAATGATGCGCGAGAATGAAGCTACGAAAAACGTCCCCGTTTTGATACTTACCAATTATGATTACGAAGATTATCGTTCCGAGACGAGCGAGCTTGGGGTCGCGGGTTTTTTGGCGAAAACCGCGGTTGAGCCGCAAACTGTCGTGGATTTTGTTTCCGATTATTTTGGCTGAACGAGGCCGTGGAGGCGCGTTATTGACTTTTGCTTATTTTGACTCATACTGAAAAAATCGCGCCTCGACTTTCGTTAATATAAATAAAATAATAAAGTCGCGGAACCTCGATTTCTTTAATTTTTTTTATTATTTTAAAGAGAATCGGGATATTGGTATCGCGGGTCGAATAAAGATTTAATCAAACAAAAAGATGGATAGAGATCAAGGGTTCTCCAATCCTAAGCCGAAAGTGCAGGGTAATTGGAAATGTAGCGGATGTGGCGCCGCGATAACCGAATTGCCTTTTGAGCCGACTCCGGGGCGGGACGTTTTTTGCGCTAATTGTTTCAAACCGAGAAACAATACAAAAAGACCGTCGTTTGGCCGCCCCAAAGTTCGCGGGGAATGGAAGTGCGCAGGCTGTGGGAAGACAATACTTGAGTTACCGTTCAGACCGAACGGTTCTCAGCCGATATATTGCACGGACTGCTTCCGCAAGGACAGGGCGTAAATTGGAAAATACACAAAAACAAAGACCGCGTTTTGTTTTCGGACAGGGCGCGGTTTTTGTTTTTTGATTTTTATCCGCTTTCGCGGGTAGGCCGCGGATAAACACGGATAATAGCCTCCCGAAGCTTAAAGAGCGAAGGAGGGTTTTTCGGCTGATTTTGCCGAAGGAACAAAAGATGTTATGGGTGTGGAATAAAGGAAGCTTCATTTCTGGCGGGTTCTTGCCGTTATCGCGCGCGTGTTAGTTTATAATTATAATACTAAAGAAAGATAATTTTTATGCTGGATTTCAATAAAAAAGAAGGAGGCGGTTTTCCGGGCGGTGGAGGCGGCCGCGTCGAAATTGCCGCTACAAAAAACCCGGATGAAATCATACTTGAAAAATGGGGCGAACTCGCGTCTTCGAATTCATTGAGCGAAAACCAGAAAAAAATGGGTGAAGAATGGATTGGTAATCTCTTAAAATCCGGCTACGAAACGTCTTATACCGATCCGCAAAGCGAATTTTTCGGTTATGACGAAAGAAAAGCGCTGTGCGTCGCCGACAGAAGCAGCGGCGACACTCGCGATTTGATGGATTTACTGAATGCCACGGGAGAAGTCGACGCCTCGATTTATACCGATGCCGAGATAGATCAAATGATAAAAAAAGAAAAAGAAGCGCGGAAGAAGCCGCACATAAGCCCCGAATTCCTAAGGCTGCGTGAAAAGGAAATGGATTATCTGGAATCGCTTAAAAACAGCGTTGTTCTGAGAAGCCGGAAAAAATGCCGGACGATGTTTTGGATAAACTTAAGAATGATTTGAAGAAAGCCGGTATTATCAAATATTTTTTGTACCCAGACCCGCTTTATGGCGGGCTGTTTTTTTATTATAATTTTATTATATGACAATGCGCGAATCCATTGCCAAGTTTAATGAACAGTTCGCGTGGAATCCGGTTATCGAAAACGGCGGGGAATTTTTGTCGTTTTTAAATTTTAAATACCATGTTTTTGTAGGAATGGGCGGTTCTCATCTGGCCGGCGACCTCGCGCGATTTTTAAATACGGGCAAAATGATTATTCCTTGGCGTGATTACGGTTTGCCGAATTTTTTGAAGTTTGTTCCTCAGGAAAGCGTGCTGGTTGCCTGCTGTTCTTATTCGGGAAACACCGAAGAGGTTATTGATGCGTACCATACCGCGGGAGAGGCAAAGTTTTTTCGCATTGCTATTGCTTCCGGCGGCGAAATTTTGGAACTGGCGAAAAAGGACGGCGTCCCTTTTATACAGCTACCGAAAGATGGTTTGCAACCGCGCTGGAGCTTGGGTTGCTTCTTGCGCGCCGCTTTAAAATTTCTTTCCGCGGAAGAAATTTTAAAATCTACGGATAAATTAGCGGAACTTGTCAGGCCGGATGTTCTTGAAAAAGAAGGGCGCGAAATTTCTGAAGAATTACGGGGGAAAATTCCCGTTGTTTATTCTTCTTTGCGTAACTCGGTTTTATCGTTTATATGGAAAGTGAATTTTAACGAAACGGCAAAGATACCGGCGTTTACGAATATTTTTCCGGAAATGAACCATAACGAAATTAATGGTTTTGACCGCGGTGGAAAAACCGGAGTTTTGTCGGAAAATATAAGGCCTATATTTTTAAACGATGAGACAGATAGTCCGAAAATAATCAAAAGAATGTCTGTTGTTTCGGAAATTTTCCGGAGCAGGGGCATTGAAATATCGGCGCCGTCTTTTAAGGGCGAATTTTTTCTGGAGCGTTTTTTTAATTCAATGATTTTGTCCGGATGGATCTCTCTTTTTCTCGCGGATTATTACGGCGTTGACCCCGAGGGTGTGCCTATCGTGGAGGAATTGAAAAGAGAAATGAAAAAATAGTAAAAAAATGACGTCTCGAAAAAACAATCCGGTTAAGCCGGAGAAAAGAAATGGCGACGGCAAAAAAACAAAACCGATATCTTTGTCTTTCAGAGAGACCGTCCGCGGGACCCGGGAACAGCTTAAAGCCGTGCTCTCGTCGATGAATGAGGGTCTTATCGTTTTTGATAATAATTTTAAAACGATTCTTATGAACCAAAAGGCGTCTATGATGCTCCGGCTGGCGCCTGATGATGTGGCGGGCAGAAAAATGGGCGAAATATTAAACTTATTCCGGGGTAACGGTCCGCGCAAAAATCCGGTTAACGTCGAGGAAAAATTCGGTCGGGTTTTGGAACAGGCGGATCTTGTGAGTTTGAGGCTTAACGATGATTTTTACATAAAAAACAAGCACGATATTTTTTTCCCGATATCCGCGACCGCGGCTTCTCTTGTAGACCAAAAGGGGGATATCTCCGGTATCATAATGGTTTTTCGGGATATTACTTCAGAGAAAATGATAGACAAGGCAAAAAGCGAGTTTGTTTCTTTCGCGTCGCATCAGCTTCAGACGCCT
>CAZVBU010000042.1:0-2565 GCA_964625935.1 uncultured Candidatus Saccharibacteria bacterium | reverse complement strand
TTTGGCTTCGGCGAGTTGGCAGTTGGAAATTGTCTTAAGCGAAAGCTTCGGCCATCTGAACGAAAGACAGAAGCAGTATCTTGATTCCGCGTATCTGAGCGTCCAGGAAATGAAAGAAATAATATCTTTGCTTTTGAATGTTTCAAGGATAGACATGGGTGTTATTTCAATCGCGCCCAAAAAGATAGATTTGATCGAAATTATGGAATCCGCTCTTCATGAACAGGGTTTTATGATTCAGTTGAAAAAAATAACCGTAAACAAGATATACGACAAAAATATTCCAATGATAAGCGCCGATACCCAAATCGTCAAAAATGTTTTTCACAATCTTTTGTCCAACGCGGTAAAATACGCATATCCGGGCGGAAAGATAGAGATAGAAATGACGCGCGACAGTGAAGATGTTTTTTTGCGCGTGGAAGACAACGGCTGCGGAATTCCCATCGAGGATCAGGGAAAAATATTCAACAAACTTTTTCGCACGGAGAACGCGATGAGAATGGACCCGAAAGGAAACGGTCTGGGGCTTTATGTGGCGCGCGAACTTTTGAATCACGCCGGCGGTAAGATATGGTTCAGGTCGGCGGGAGCGAACAAGGGGGCCGTTTTTTATGTTACGATACCTCTTGGAGGTATGATTACAAAAGTTTCTTCAAAAAGGTCGTAGTTTTTATAGTTTTTAATTTTTTAAAATATGGAATTTGAGGGTAAAAAAATTTTGATAGTCGAGGACGATCCGAACACAAGGCAGGTTCTTTCCGACAAGTTTGCAAAGGAAGGTTTTATGGTTATTGCCGCCGAAGACGGCGAAGCCGGACTTGAAGCCGCGAAAAAAGAAAAACCGGATATTATGCTTCTTGACGTGATACTTCCGAAAATGGATGGAATTACTTTGTTCAAAAAAATCCGCGAAGCGGGAATAAAAGATACGCCGGCGATAATTCTTACCGTCTTAAGCGACGCGGAAAGGGTTGTTGAAGCTTTGCAGGAAGGCGCTTTCAGTTATCTTGTGAAAACCGATTGGTCGCTTGAGGAAGTTGTTTTAAAGGTCAAACAAACATTAAACAAAAAACAAAACCAATAAATAAATGCATTTGCTCTTCGATATAGGCGCTTCAAAAACCCGCCTGGCGGTGACCGATGATTTGGATAGTTTCGGCGAGCCGTTAATAATAGAAACACCGAAAAATTTTGAAGATGCTATCGGGTTCATAACCCGCGCCGGTATGGAGCTTGTCAGTGTAAACCGGCTTGATTCGGTTTGCGGTGGTATTGCCGGGGTTTTGGATCAGTCCAAAAACAGGCTTTTAAGGTCGAATTTGCCGAAATGGATAGGAAAACCGCTCAAGGAACGGTTGTCTGATTCTTTTGAGAGGCCGGTTTATCTTGAGAACGATTCGGCTTTGGTCGGTCTGGGCGAGGCGGTTTTTGGCGCCGGCAAAGATTACAGTATCGTGGCATATATTACCGTAAGTACGGGCGTAGGCGGCGTGAGAATCGTTAACGGAGCGATAGATAAATCAATCGCCGGTTTTGAACCCGGTCATCAGATTATAGCTTCGCAAATTTCGTGCGGCAGTTGCGACGGGACTGAATTTTCGGGGCCGGTGTGCCCTAATTGTGGTGGAATTTCACACCTTGAGTCGTACATTTCCGGAACGGCTTTTGAAAAAAAGTACGGCAAGAAACCTTACGAGATTTTTGACGAAAAAATATGGGATGAGGCGGCGCGGGTTTTGGCGGTCGGATTAAATAATATTGTCGTGTTGTGGTCGCCCGATGTTTTGGTTGTTGGCGGTTCAATGATGAAGAAAATAGGCATTCCGATAGAAAAAACCCGCGAGTACCTGAAGGATTATTTGAAAATATTTTCCGAACCGCCGCTTTTGATGAAAGCGGAGCTTGAGGATTTCGGTGGCCTTTACGGCGCCATGGCTTATTTAAGAAATTTGCGAGATGGAAAATAATTCCGTCCTTCGGGTGAAAAATCTATGCGTGAAATTGGGCAATGAAAAAATCATTGCCGATTTGGATTTTGAAATAAAAAAAGGGGAAACTTTCGTAATCCTCGGTCCTAACGGGGCGGGCAAAACCGTTCTTTTGAAAACGATACTTGGAATTTTCAATTATACCGGAAGCGTCGAATGGTCAAAGGGCGTCAAAATAGGTTATGTGCCTCAGAGACTTCCGTTTATAAGAGATTTTCCCTTAAGTGTTGTTGAATTTTTGCGTCTGAAATCTTCTTCGGACGCCGAAATAAAAGACGCGCTTGATGCCGTTGGATTATCGGACGGTTTTTTTAAAAAAAGCATGAGTATTTTGTCATCCGGGCAGTTTCAGAGACTTTTGGTGGCCTGGGGTATTTTGGGTAGTCCTGATGTTTTGCTTTTTGACGAGCCTACGGCGGGGGTTGATGTCGGAGGCGAGGAAACGATTTACGCGCTTTTAAATAAATTGAAAAAAGAAAAGAATCTTACTGTTATTCTCGTTACGCACGATTTGAGTATAATTTATCGCGACGCGACAAACGTTCTGTGCCTCAACCACAATAAAATTTGCTAC
>CAZVBU010000041.1:0-6082 GCA_964625935.1 uncultured Candidatus Saccharibacteria bacterium | reverse complement strand
CATGAAACAACTCAGCATATAGTTACGGTGGAGGACCCGATAGAATATTTGTTTTTTCAGGACAAGTCAATAATCGATCAGCGCGAAGTGAGGACCGATACGCACAGTTTCAATAAGGCCTTGCGCGCGATGTTTCGCCAAGATATAGACGTGGCCATGATTGGCGAGATGCGGGACCCGGAAAGTATCGGTATTGCGGTCACCGCCGCCGAAACCGGTCATTTGGTTTTGTCTTCTCTTCACACCAATACCGCCAGTCAGACGATAGACAGAATAATAGATTCTTTCAAAGCCGAACAGCAGAACCAGATAAGGCTTCAATTGGCGGGGAGTTTATTGGGAATATTTTCGCAGAGGCTCGTGCCGCGCATCGCGGGCGGTCTTGTTCCCGCGTATGAGCTTTTGATAGCGAATACCGCGGTAAGAAATCTTATACGCGAAGGCAGGACGCACGAAATAGACGTCATAATAGAAACAAGCTCAAACGAAGGTATGATAAGCTTAAACTCCACGCTTTTGAATCTTGTGAGAGGCGGCGAGATAACTTTTGAGGACGCGCTGGCTTATTCGCCGGACCCAAAGGCCATGATGCAAATGGCGAATTAATCGCGTGAATTATGAATCAAGAATTAAGAATTATGAATTGTGTATGTGATTATGGTTTAGTTTTTTGGTTCATGATTCGTTCCGCGTGATTCATTCGCGCGATTATAATTTTATTTGTTTAGTTGTAAAATTTTAATCACAAAATAAATTTCAAAGATATAGCATAAATCAATGATATTCAGATACAAAGCCACAACACCGGAAGGTGAAGTAAAGACGGGTACGATAGATGCCGCGTCAACCGAGATTGCCATAAGCGCTCTTCAGCGGCGGAACCTTATAATTGTTTCTCTAAAACCGATAAAATCCGAGGGAAAATTCGGCAGTGTCAGCTCGCTTTTCACTTTCAATTCCGTTAAACAGCGCGATGTCGTTATTTTATCGCGACAGTTGTCCACGCTGTTTGAGGCGAAGGTTCCAGTTTTGTCTTCACTAAAGCTCTTAAGCGATGAAAGCGAAAATCCAGCTATTAGAGAAAAATTGGGCGAGGTTTCCCGCGATATCCAAGGCGGAGCGAGTTTGTCGCAAGCCATGGCGAAACATCCGACGATATTTTCCCAGTTTTACGTAAGTATGGTGAAGGCGGGCGAAGAGTCGGGAAAACTTGACGAGATTTTTATTTATCTGGCCGATTATTTGGAAAGAAGCTACGACTTGTCGTCAAAGGCCTTGAGGGCGCTTATATATCCGGCGTTTGTTATGGCGGCGTTCATTGGCGTGATAATTCTTATGATGGTCGTCGTCATTCCGAAACTCGGCGAAATCATCAAAGAAAGCGGCACGCCTGCGCCCGTATACACGCAAGTTGTTTTGACTATTAGCGATTTTTTACGGGCTTATGGACCGTTTTTTCTCATAATTTGCGCGGTTGGCGCTTTTGTCGGCTGGCGTTATGTCAGAACCCAGGCGGGGAAAATAGGTGTTTCCAGAATGCAGCTTTCAGTTCCGTACTTGGGAGATTTCTACAGTAAATTTTACATTTCGCGCATCTCTGATAATTTGGAGACGCTTTTGACCGGAGGTGTCAGCATGGTGCGGTCTCTTGAAATATCCGCCGATGTTGTGGGAAATGAAATTTACAAAAGCATAATGCTTGATACTTTAAAATCGGTGAGAAGCGGGGTAACTCTGTCGGAATCTCTGGGGCGTTATCAGGAAATACCGCGTTTGATGTGCCAGATGGTAAAAATCGGGGAAGAATCAGGAAAGCTGGATTTTATTCTGAAAACCGTTTCCCGTTTTTATAAGCGTGAAGTGGACGCCGCTTTGGATACAATGGTTAATATGATAGAGCCCATAATGATTATCTTTCTTGGTGGTGGCGTCGGACTTCTCATGGCGGCCGTTTTGGTGCCTATTTACAATATCGCGATGACGATTCAATAAATAAATTGGCTTACCGCTGTGTTTCAGCGCGGTTTTTATCCACAATTATTTTTTCAGATAAAAGAATTTTGAATTATAATGATGCTATTAAGAAAATAAAAAACGAAAAGGTCGAAAAGTAACCTTGAATGTTAATAAAATGAGAAAAAATAAAGGTTTTACCCTTATCGAGCTTTTGGTTGTTATCGCTATTATCGGCATTTTGGCTTCCGTTGTTTTGGCGTCGTTAAACCGCGCCAGACGCGATAGCCGCGACGCAAGGCGCATTTCCGACATCAAACAGCTTCAATTGGCAAATGAGATGTATTTTGATACGAACCGGCAATATGCGGCAAACTTGGCCGCTCTGACTACGGCCGGTCTTATAGGTGGTACGCCCGTGGATCCGGTTGGAAATACCTCTTATAGTTATGCGACGTATTCAAGCGGTGGGTTTATTGTTGGTGTTCATTATGGCGCTTCCTTGGAGGGTCAGCACACAGCATTGAATACGGACAGAGATTGCAACTCTATAACTGGTGCCAACTGCCCTTATGCAGTTGCTTACACGAATGGTGGTTTTAATGGTGGTAGCGGTACCCCGGATGCGGTTCAAAAATGTAATGCTGCCGATGTTGGTAGTTATTGCTACGACGTTGTTCCATAAATCGTTTGTTTTGGTTTTTTAACCTATCGCGATAGTTCGAATAAAACAACGCCTCTGGGGCGTTGTTTTATGTTCTGCAGAGAACGGTTCTCTTCGCGAAGAGAACCGTTCTCTGCAGAAGAGTTAATAGTCCTTTATTTTGTTTTCATTAGCTGTTTTTAAGAGCTCTAGTATTTCGTTTTGCATTTTTTCCGGTGTTTCAAAGTATTGCTCCAAGAAGTTTTTCTCAATAATTTGAGAGAAATTTTTTTTACCGCAGTAATCAAGATAACTTGACCATTTATAATTGTTTAAAAAATCAAGAGCTTTTTGGATATTGTTTATTTTACCCTGTTTCCAATCGGGTTCAATAAGTTTAACGGGGTTTAGATGGATATAGTGGGGGAGATAATTGAAATGATTGTCTTTTGCAATTCTTTTTGTTTGAAATCTCCCCTGGAACAAGATACCGCTTCTTGTGTATTTTTGATTGAAATACATGGCATATCCTATGCCAATTTTTTTCATAAAATTTGTTATGCCGTTATCCGTAATTTGTTCAAGCATCATATGAAAATGGTTTGGCATTAAGCAAAACGCGTATATCTTTACCAGCTGTTCTCGCAGAGAACGGTTCTCTTCGTTTTTGGCTCGTAATCTGGGGTGTTCGGCTGGTTCTTTGGTGTTAAAATCGTGTAGATTTTTGATGAAATATTTATGGTCTTGTTCGTCTAAAAATATGTTTCGTTTTTCCACGCCACGGTTATAAACATGATATATTTCATCTTTTACGAGTGGTTCTTTTCTTAGCATGGATAGATTATAGCGAAGAGAACGGTTCTCTTCAAGCTGAAGAGAACCGTTCTCTTCGCGTTCGTCCACATAAATTATTTTGTTTATCGTGGTATAATAAAAGTGTATGTATTTCGGTAATTTCGCATATTTCTGCGTGTTCTTTTTCGGCTCGATTGTCGGAAGCTTTTTGAATGTTTTGGTTTTAAGATGGGGAACAGGCGAACCCATCGCCAGAGGCAGATCGCGGTGTTTTTCTTGCGGTAAAAATCTCACCTCCAAAGAACTGGTGCCGATTTTGAGTTTCTTGGCTCAGAAAGGCCGGTGCAGGAATTGCGGTTCGAAAATATCCTGGCAATATCCGATTGTTGAAGCGGTGACCGGTTTTTTGTTTTTGTATTCTTTCAGGACGTTTTTTGTTTATAATCCTTTGTTTAATCCCGAGGCGCCGTATCCGCTCGCGCCCGCTCTTTATCTGGGGTTGATTTGGGTTATTCTGGCGCTTCTGGTCGCGATATCCGTTTACGATTTTCACCATCAGATAATACCCAATTTTTTTGTTTATACATTTAATTTTTTCGCTTTTTTCGTCCCCGTCGCGGCGTGTTTCTCCGGCAATTCTTATTTTTGCGGGGTTAACGATTTTTTGGAGCATTTTATCGCCGGAGTATGTTTTTTCGCGTTTTTTGCTTTTTTCTGGCTTGTAACGCGAGGCGGGGGAATGGGTTTGGGAGACGCCAAACTCGCTTTGGGTCTTGGTTGGATTTTGGGCGCCATAGGGTCTTTGAGCACGCTTGTTTTTTCATTTTGGTTTGGCGGCATAGCAAGTTTGTTTTTGTTGCTTTTAAAGCGTTCGAAATTTACAATTAAAAGCAGAATACCGTTTACGCCCTTTTTGATTTTCGGTTTTTTGATTCCTTTTCTTTTCGGTATTTTTATCACGGATATTTTTGATTTTGCCAATTTTAAATATTTTTTTTATTGATAACTTTGGATTAATTCGGAATTTTTAACCGGGAGAAATTTTATGCGGTTTATCTTTTGGAAAAAAACATTGCGGGAAAGAATTCATCCTTTTTTATTTTTAAGCAAAGGTTTTTTGTGCGTAAGCGCTTTTACTTTAATTGAGGTTTTGGTGGCCATGGCCATAATTATATCCGTTTTGACCGTTGTATCCATAGGATACAGGGATTATGCCGACAGGGCGAATCTTAATCAGGGTGTTCAGATTCTAGCTTCTTCAATAAGAAGGGTTCAAGTTTATGGCATAGCAGTGCGTGAAAGAACCGCGGGTGGCGGACAGTTTCCGTCTTATGGAATAAGTTTAAACATGGGTTCCCCAGATAGATATAGAGTGTTTGCCGATATGGATAACGATAATAGATACGACGCGGGCGAGGAAATGGAAACTATCGTTGTACCGGGTCCCGGATACGTGTGGGACATTTGTATTGAAACCAAAGCGCCTTCCGCTGGCGGTTGTCTTTTGGGCGGTTCCTCTTGCCGTTCGACGGGCGGTTCGATAAGCGGGCTTGAGGTGCTTTTTAAAAGGCCTGTGCCTGACGTGTTTTTGTACGATTCCGACGGCAACCCGTTAAATCCTTGTAATGACGTGGAAATGGTTTTACGCTCTCCTCGCGGTCGTCAGAAACAGGTAGTAATATGGAAAAGCGGTCAGGTAGCGGTTGAAAATTTGTAGTTTTTTTATCTTCAAAAACGATAATGATTTCGGAAATTAAGAAAAAATTCGCGAATCACAAAGCTGGTTTTACTATTTTAGAAACACTCGTGGCTATAGGTGTTTTTGTGATGGGCATTATGGGTCCCCTGAATCTTGGTATTTACGCCATGCGCACGGCGAGCGTCGCTAAAAATTACACAATCGCCTTTTATCTCGCTGATGAGGGTTTGGAGTGGTTTCGTTGGAGGCGGGATTCCAATACTTTTTCAAGCGATCCGTGGCTTAGGTATTTGAACCAGTGCCAAGGCGCGAACGGTTGTTATATAGATACGACAAATAATACAGTTGGCGCTTGTGGTGCCACATGCCCGGTTTTAAGACAAGAGTCCTCCACGAGGCGCTATGGCTATACCGGCGGATGGACTGCGACGATGTTTTCAAGACGCGTCAGTTATGTTGACCTTAGCGCGTATGAAGTCCGCGTTACTTCAACCGTCACATGGCAGGAAAAATTCGGTCCAAAATCCATAACTTTGGAAGAGTATTTTTATGATTGGAAATAGAAAAAATTCAAAATGCAAAAGTTAAAATTCAAAATTTCAATTCAAAATGCAAAATTTAAAGTAGCATGGAAAGCTGTCAGAAAATTGTCTGTTGATTTGAGATTTAAACATTTGAAAAATTATTTTTACGGCCTGCGCGGCGGTTTTTCGCTTATTGAAATGGTGGTTGCCATTGGTCTTTTTGGGGTCGCGGTTACTTTGGGCGCGGGTTTGCTTTTGAATTTGACTAACATGCAAAACAAAGCGATTGCGATAAGAAGCGCGATGGATAATATCGGTTTCGCGATGGAAATTATGAGTAAAGACATAAGAACAGGCAGAAGTTACGATTGCGGAGACCCCGGCGACCCAACGGATTGCGACATGGGCGGTACTGGCGGTAACAGGATTAGTTTTACCGATTCTTTAGGCAGGATAGTTTCTTACTAT
>CAZVBU010000040.1:0-6357 GCA_964625935.1 uncultured Candidatus Saccharibacteria bacterium | reverse complement strand
TTTTTTACGACATCGCAAACCAAGGAAACGTTTTCTATCTTTACAGGATTGGCTATCGCGCGGTATCCCTCCTTCACTACCGCGGCAGAAACATTATTGCCGTTCTTTTCTTTGAAATAAATATTACCGCGCACGGCGATATCCATACTGTATCCTCCGGACTGGTGTTGTTTTTCCGCTTTCTTTTTATAAAACTCGCTTTCCTGCACTTGTATGGCGAAAAGCCTGAAAACGAGAGCGCCGCATAGCGCGGCGAATATCAAAAGCACGAAATAATAACGGAAATTTTTTTCACCTGAATGTCGTGTCATGGGCAAATTGCTGTGCCACAGCTTTTTCGCGCCTGACAAAACCGTCGGGGTCCGCCACGACAAAACCGGCGGCTTGGGCGTATTCTATATTAAGCTGGTTTATTATTTGAATATAATCGGATTCCAACTGCTGGTATTCGTTCTTCATTTCCGCCAGCCTAGCGATATCTTTTTTATAAAGCGCGGTTGACGATACTTTGAGATTCAGAAAATACAGCTGAAGGACCATTAGTATTACTAAAGCGGAAAAAACAACAAAAAACAAGTATTTGCCGTACACAATCCATTTTTCGGTTTTTATAAAAATACCCACTTTTTTCTAAAATTTTTAATTTTAAATTTTAAATTTTTCTTATCGCCCTCAATTTCGCGCTCCGACTTTTCGGATTCGCCGCGGTCTCCTCCTCGTCCGCGATAACCGGTTTTTTGGTCAGAATCTCCCCATCGCCGGAATCTTTTTTCGCCCTGAAAAAATTCTTTACTATCCTGTCTTCAAGCGAATGAAATGATATGACCGCGAATCTTCCGCCATGTCCCAAAATATTCCATACTTCCTCAAGCCCCCGCCTCAAAACATTGAGCTCGTCGTTAACTTCTATTCTCAATGCCTGAAAAGTGCGCGTGGCAAAATGTATCCTTCCGTGATGAAATCTTTTCGGAATCGAATTCGCGATGATATCCGTCAAATCTTTCGTCGTTTCAATCGCTTTTTTCTTTCTCGCCGAAACTATGTTTCTCGCTATACTCCGCGCGAATCTTTCTTCGCCGTAATTTCTTATTATTTCCGCGAGATCGCTTTCCGTATATCCGTTAACTATTTTGCGCGCGGTCAAATCTTCCGGAACAATAGGCCATTTGAATGTCATGAAAAGCGGCTCCTCCTTCATAAAACTGAATCCTCTCCCCGAACTCTCCAACTGGTTGCTGCTCATTCCCAAGTCCAGAATGGCCGCGTTTATCTCGGAAACGCCGGCGGATGAAATTATCTCTTTGGCGCCCGAGAAATTTCCACGTATAACGGCGAAGTCTTTTTTTTCTTCAAAACCCATGCCGGAAAGCTTCGTTTTGAGAGACTCAACCATGTTGCCGTCTTCATCCGAAGAAACAAGCTTCCCTCCGGGGCATACCCTTTTTATCATTTCGGCCGAATGTCCGCCTCCGTCGGCAGTGCCGTCAAAAACGATTTCACCCTTTTCCAGGACGAGAAAATCCAAAACTTTATTTAAAAGAACAGGTGCGTGAGCCATCTCAATAAACTCCGAGCTCACCCAGTTTTTCCGCGAGCATATCGGTCTGCTTTTCTATTTGGTTTTTGTAAAGTTCCCACGCGGACGCGTCCCATATCTCAAGTCTCTTGTAAACGCCGGTAATAACGACCTTACTCGAAAGGCCCGCGAAATCCTTGAGATAATCCGGGATAAGAACTCGCCCTAAAGAATCAACGGTAACGTCAACAGCTCCGGCAAGTTGAAGCCTTCCAAAACTTCTGGCATCCGCCTGGCCTATCGGCAAAGAACTCAGCTTCTCGGCTATTTTCTCCCATTCGGGCAAAGAGAAAACAAAAAGACACCGGTCAAGTCCCCGTGTCACAACGACGCGCTTGCCTATCTCCTTCCTGAACTTAACAGGCAAAGAAACGCGTTTTTTGTCATCCAGGTTGTGTGTAAATTCGCCTATTAACATTGGCTTTTTTTGTGTTATCCCCACTATCCACAGTTTTATCCACAGTTTCCCACTTCGTATATATATTATACCACCGTATTCCAAAATATAGCAACAACTATTGCTTGTGGATAAGAAACATAAGAAAAAACCATATTTATAGCTGTAAAAACAAAAAAACCGCTTGCTAGGCGGCCGATACCGTTTTGTTTCTAAAAACCTTAATTGTTATCCTTCGGCTTCAGTGCCGGAAAAAACACTATTTCTCTTATATTTGAGACTCCCAAAAGAAACATCGCCAACCTGTCTATACCGATTCCCACGCCCGCCGCAGGCGGCATTCCATACTCTAAGGCCTCGACAAAAGACTCGTCATATTCGCACGCCTCCGCGTCTCCTCCCTTTCTTAATTCCTGCTGGCTCTCAAACCTCTTTCTCTGATCTATCGGGTCATTGAGTTCGGAAAATCCGTTTACCAATTCAAATCCGTTTATGACAAGCTGAAACCTGTCGGTAAGCCCACTGTCTCCTTCTTTCATTTTTGCCAAAGGAGAAATCAGAACCGGATAATCCACGATAAATGTCGGCTGGATTATTTTCGGCCTGCAGACCTTTTTGAATATAAAATCCGCTATTTTGTCTTTCGAATCCGCTCTTGCTATCTCGATTCCCAATTGTTTGGCTTTTAGCGTAAAATCGTCTTTCGTAGCCGAAGCCGGGTCGTTTATGAGCGCGTGTCTTTTGAGCACGTCATAAAAAGATACTACCGAGAATTTTTTTGAAAAATCTATTTTTTTGTCTCCCGCCACGACCGATTTCGATTTGAATAAAATCTTAACAAGATCCTTAAACAAACGCTCAACCGTATCTCTGGCTTTTTCGGCATCCGAATAAGCTTCGTAAAATTCGAGCATGGTAAACTCGGGGTTGTGCGTAAGATCTATCCCCTCATTCCTGAAGTTCCTGCCAAGCTCATATACTTTTTCGTATCCTCCGGCGAGAAGGCGTTTGAGATAAAGCTCGGGGGCAATGCGCAAAAACAATTCCATATCCAGCGCGTTATTGTGAGTTTTGAAAGGTTTCGCCAAAGCCCCGCCCGCCATGGTCTGCAAAACGGGCGTCTCGACTTCAATATACCCGAGTTTATCGAGAAAAGAGCGGATCGCGGAAATTATCTTTGAACGCAGGATGAAACGCGAAAATACATCATCGTTCATTACAAGGTCAAGGTAGCGTTTTCTGAAACGCTCTTCCGTTTCGGTCAGCCCGTGCCATTTTTCCGGAAGCGGGCTTAAGGTTTTGGCGAGCATTCTCCAGCCGGAAATTTCTATCGATTTTTCGCCCCGCTTCGTCTTCGATAATTTTCCGGAAAATTCGACAAAATCACCTATATCCACGTTGTCGGAAAAAAAATCAAACTCTCCGTTTTTCAGATTTTCTTTCTTTATGTAAGCCTGAATATAAGCCGGTTTATTGTCGCTTAGAAGCGAGCCGTCCTTGAAGTCGCAGAAAATCAAAGCGCCGTGCTTTCTTATGGCCATTACCCTGCCGGCGAGAACAATCTCTTTCTTTTTGGATAATTTGGAAAAATCCGCCAGCGCTTCGGAAACGGAAAAATTCCTGCGTGTTTTCGCCGGATACGGGTTCCTGCCGGAACCGGAAAGATTCCCGAGTTTTTTTATGCGCGCCGCGCGTATTTCATCAAAAGAAGACATCTTTTCGCGCGAAATTAAGCTTTTTATTAATTAATAGCTTATTTCTACTATAGTATACTCCAATTCGCCCGCGGGTGTAATCACTTTCACGTTCTCTCCTTTCTTTCTCCCAAAAAGAGCGGAGCCCATGGGAGAAGACGGGGAAATTTTTTGTTTCATTATGTCGGCTTCGCTTGCTCCGACTATCTGATAGCGTATAGTGACATCAGCGCCGTTTTTCTTAAGTTCCACATGGCATCCCAAATCCACTATTCTCACGCTCTTCTGAGTTTTTTCGGAAATTATCGAAACGCGCCCGAGAATATCCTCAAGTTCCGCGATGCGGCTTTCCACGTTAAGCTGTTGTTCTTTTGTTTCCTGGTATTCGGAATTCTCCGACAAGTCGCCCAGGCTTATCGCGGATTCCAGTTGTTCGGAAATTTCTTTCCTTCTTTTTTTGGTCAAATAATCCAGTTCGTCCCTGAATTTATCGAAAGTCTCCTGGCTTATATATTCGGTTGCCATATTTATAAATTAAAATAAAAACTTCTAATAACCCGCCCTACCAACATAGCTTTCTATTGTAATTAGTCTCTGTTTTTAAGTCAAGAGCCAACGAAAAACACTCAATAACCAATATTCAACGCCTAACAAGAGCAAAACCTTCCGACAGAATAAATAATCAATTAAACAGAATAAATAAACAATTAAAACAATCCTTAATTAAAACAGCGAGCAAAAAAAATAAAAACCTTAAATTTTGGCAGGTTGATTTCATATTAATTCTTAATATATTCCGGCTTATTCAAAACCATCCAATCAAAAATCTGGCGCGAAGCGGAGACGCCACCTATCAAGTTTTTCGAACTTCCTTTTTCAAACATTATAACCAAAGCATATTTTGGATTCTCGTACGGCCAATACGCCATCACCCAGGAATTTACCAATTTTTTCACTGAACCTATTTCCGCCGTTCCGGTTTTCGCGGCAACATTGACAGGCAATCCCGAAAGCCCGACGGCGGTTCCTTCAAGAACAACCATGCGCATCCCCTCTTTTATCACGCGGTAGTTTTCTTCGGGTATGGGCTTGTCGTCTACCGTGATTTCTCTGTCTTCCGTCTTTGAAAAGCACCCGCCGTCCAAAACCAGCGACGGAGCCGGCACTTTCCCGTTTTTCGCGATAGCGGTAACAACCATCGCCATTTGAACGGGCGTTACTTGAAAATTTCCCTGTCCTATACTCGCGTGATAAGTATCACCCAAGCGCCAGATATCGCCGTCCTCGCCCGTTTTCTCTTCGGGTCCGGGGATATTCCCCGCGGATTCCGAAGGCAAACCGACGCCTGTAAGACTTCCCAGCCCGAACGCGGAAAAATATTTTTTCATTTTGGTAATTCCCAAACCTTTAACATCGCCGTATCCTCCGCCTATCGAATAAAAATAAACGTCCGACGAAACCGCCAAAGCCCGTCTCATATCAACCCACCCGTGCGCTTTCCAATCGCCAAAAACCGACGGTTTATCGGGGTTGTAAATATTCGGAACAGTTATACTGCCGGAACTGAATACCTGCTTTAAAGGGCTTACTGTTTTTTCATTCAAAGCCGCGATGGCAACCATCGGTTTAACCACCGAACCCGGAGCATAAAGACCGGAAACGGCTCTATTGAGAAACGGCAAACGTTTGTCGTTTAAAGTTTTATTCAAGTCTTCGACAGGACGGCCTTTCGTCATTAGAGAAGGACTGAATTCGGGATAACTCGTGATTGAAAGAATTTCTCCGGTATTAACGTCGAGCATTACGCCCGCCCCGCCGGAAAATCCCCTTTCTTCAACAATGCCGGCGATTATTTCATGCATTTTCGACTGGAGATCCAAGTCCACGGTCAGTTTTATATTACCGCCTCTCGACGGATTGTCGCGTATATATTCGGAAAAAACATTTCCCAAAGAATCTATTTCCACAACTTTGTATCCGGTTTCTCCGCGTAGCAAACTGTCGCACTCCTTTTCCACTCCCGACTTTCCTATCATCTCTTCCGCGACCAAAACGCTTCCGGCTTTTAATTCTTCGACGGTAGGATAACCAAGATAGCCCAAAAGATGAGCCAACCCCGCCTTGTCGCTATAATTTCTCAAAGACACCGCTTCTATCCTCAGACGCAAATCCGGCCATTCTCTTTTAAGCTGTCCGACTTCGGACCAGTCGTAAAAAATACCGGCGACAACGTCTTTGTCGGAAATCCGCGCCTCTTCATATTGCGACAGCTTTAGCATTTTCGATTCCGGCTTTTCTTTTTCCATATACGAAAGAAAGCTTTCCAGTTCGGATTTAAGCTCTTCTTGCGCGAGAACTTCTTTGTTCAAAACAAGATAAAAAGCCGGGTCATTCCACGCGAGGGTTTTTCCGTTCCTGTCGTAAATGAGACCCCGTTCGGCGTTCAGGGGCGTAAGACTCAAGTGATTCTTTTCCGACCTCTTAAAGTAATCCTCGCCTTTCGCCACCTGCAAATCAAAAACCTTGGCGGCCAGAACCGCCCCAACAAGAAAAAAAATTACGCCGAAAAAAACAAAAACCCGGCTTTTTAAAGCCTGCTCCACCCTGCCTTCGAACTGTTCTCTGTTGAAACCGGGTATATTTTCCGAATCAAGAAATATTTCGTCGGGCGAAACGAGGCTGAAAGTAAA
>CAZVBU010000039.1:0-6463 GCA_964625935.1 uncultured Candidatus Saccharibacteria bacterium | reverse complement strand
CGAGGGAAAGAAAACGCGGAAGCGCCGCCAAAATAATTCCTGAAAAAAATAAAAAACCGTCCTTCAATATAGGGCGGTTTTTGTTTTGCCTAAAAAAAATTAATAAGCCCACTCATCCGGCTTGCCCGCAAGCGATGTAATAAATCTCAAAAAAAATAATGACTTAAAATAAAACCTGATGCGATATTCCTCGTAACAGGAAAGATCGTCCGGTTTTTTTATTTCAAGACTCGTTGATTCAACCACAAAAAAATTACCATTCTTTTCCGCGATAATCCACGCATGTCTGCCTTCATCGGAAAAAGTTTTAAAAATATCAAAAAAATTTCTAAAACCGACAATTATCGTGCACTCGTATCCTTTTTCCCGCAAATAATCAAAAAGGTAGGCGGACATATTTGTGCAATCAAAATTATACTTTTCGTATTTCCTTCCGCTAAAATCAACATCCGACAAAATTTTATATAATTCCCATGCCGTATCTTCTGAATACAAAACTTCATACTTATCAGGCATAAAATCAGGCATAAAATTTCCGTCGTTGAAAGAGAAATGGGAACACCCGACAAGAATCAAAGAAAAAAAACCGGCTACAAAAAGAGTGAAACTAAAAAAACGAAAGTTAAAACTCACCGGCGAACCCCCTCAAGATTTCAAAGTACAAAAAAACCTAATTAATGAAACTAAATGTGGACAAAATAGCGTCGATGTCCTTTTGGGTCGCTCCGCTTAAAGCGGGCGGAGTTTTCTGAAGGATGTAAAGATAGCTATTCCTCCGCACGCTGATTACGGACTCGCTGTTTTCCGGTCTGCCGTCAAATCCTTCGATTGTTTTTATCTCGGCTGGATAGCCCAAAAACGCGGTGTTCCCAGAAAAAATAGTGTCTTCCGGATTCGCAACTTGGATATAAAACCATACGGAATTGTCCCCTTTCGAACGCAGATAAAAAATCCGGTCGCTGTTTTCCGGAGGAACATGATATTCCCCGCTCAGGCAATCGGTTTTTCCGGCGGGTTCAAGAAACTCAGGATAAGAAAAATTGAACGAAAGCGCCCTGTTCTCATATGTTTGCCAACCATCCGTCGCAACCGATGCCGCCGGAAAAATTTTTCCGTCCGCGTCTTTTTGGCGCTTTATACTATCGGCGCAGTACACCATGGCCGAAACCAAGAAAACAACGGTAAAAGATATCGCCAATTTTTTATTTTTAGTCATATTCATTACTTATTTAAAAAATTATCGGATAAGAGCCTCAATTGAATTTTATAACAACGCCGGCAATTTGCAACGGAAAACCGATTATTTTTTAAGATATGCGGCGCGCTCGCGCGGAGAAAATTTTTCAATGGCATACCTGAGCATCGTGCGCGGCATTTTTTTCACATGTCCGGCCAAAAAATCCTCAAGATTCTCTCTATTTCTCTTTCCGGCTTCGCGAAGCATCCAGCCGGCGGCCTTATGCGTCAAATCGCGCCGGTCGTCCAAAAGCATTTCAACAATCTTAAAAGTATCGCTCAAATCGCCTTTTGAAATAAAATACCATGTCGAAACGACGGCGACGCGTCTTTCCCAAAGACCACCCGACTTCGCCAGCTTGTATAAAATCTTTCTGTCTTTCCGAAACAAATGCGCGCCTATAATATCGCGGCAGGTAACATCAACCAAATCCCAATTATTTACATATCGGATATTTTTAAGATAAAAACGGAAAATTTTTTCTTTTTTGGCGTCATCGGATTTTTTATACATTATCATAAGAATCAAAAGCGCGGTCATCCTTTCTTCGTGATACGCGCTTTTTAAAAGAGAGGCTATATTTATTAAGCCCATCTTATCGGAATATTTTTTAGCTATCATTCTCTGCGCCGGAACAACAACCCCCAAAAACCTGTCGCCTTCGCCATATTCGCCTCTTCCTGTTTTAAAAAAACGCGACAAAACCGTCGCCTTTTCTTTTGAGGCTGATTTTCTCAAATCTTTTTTTATTGCCGAAACAATATCCATACGCAATCATTTTAACCCCTGAAAAAATAAATTGCCAAGACCCCGCAAGAAATCGGAATACAAAAAAAGACGCCCCGAAGGACGACTTTTTATTTTTACAACATCACAAAAAATGATTTTTTACTATTTCCATTATTTCACTTCCGAGAACTTCTTCCTTTTCCATAAGAAGTAAGGTAATTTTATTCCATGCGTGGAAATATTCCGCGAGAATACTATCCGCCCTCTCTTCGGCTTTTTTGAGAATGCGGGTAATTTCATCTTCGATTTTTTCCTCGGATCCGCACATTGAATTGTTCCCCATCGCCATCCGCTTTCCGAGATACGGATGCACGTTGCTTTCCCCGAAAGCCCTGTTACCGAGATTACTCATCCCTAGCCGCTTAACCATTTTTTCGGCAATCTCGGTGGCTTTCTCAAGGTCATTAGCCGCCCCGGCAAATTTTCCTCCGCATCTTACTTCGGCGCATCTGCCGGCTAATAAAACGGCTAGCCTGGCATGCAATCTCTGCTCAGATTCCATTCTGTATTTTTCCTCATCGGGAATGGTCAAAACAAATCCCAAGGCCCCGCCGGTCGGTATAATACTCGCGCGCGAAGGCGGGTCGTAATCGTTTTCAATCGACTCGACCGCGTTTACAACCGAGTGCGCCGATTCATGGCATGCTATTATCTTTCTAAGTTTTTCGTTCTTAAGATTTATTCCTTTGATACCGACTATCACTTTAGTGATAGCTCCGAGAAAATCTTCTTCCGTTATGGTGTCGGCATCTTTTTTGGCCGCGATAAGCGCCGCCTCGTTCACGAGATTCTTAATATCGGCGCCGGCAAACCCGGGTATGGCATCGGCTATTTTTCCAAGATCAACGTCCGGAGCCAGCGGATGGCCTTTAGCGTGAATTTGCAATATTTTCAGTCGTCCGTCCTTTGCCGGTATCGACACTATAATCCGCCTGTCGAATCTTCCCGGCCTTAAAAGAGCGGGGTCAAGAACATCGGGCCTGTTTGTGGCGCCGATTATCACGATGCCGTTACCGGCATCAAGGCCGTCCATTTCCACAAGAAGCTGGTTTAATGCCTGCTCTCTTTCATCATTTCCTCCGCCAACGCCGGCACCCCTCTGCTTACCCATGGCGTCAAGCTCGTCTATAAAAATAATACAAGGCTGATTTTTTTTTGCCGCCAAAAAAAGATCTCTAACACGCGCGGCGCCCACACCCACGAACATCTCCACAAACTCCGAACCCGACATCTGTAAAAACGGTATCCCGCACTCGCCCGCTATCGCGCGCGCGATATGCGTTTTACCGGTGCCGGGAGGACCCAGAAGAAGAATGCCCCGCGGCGGTTTCGCACCGACCTTCAAAAACCTGTTCGGGTTGCGTAAAAAATCGGTAATGACTTTTATCTCTTCAAGCTGTTCATCAAGACCGCCCACGTCGGAATACCTTTCCTTCGCCTGCTCGGGCGTTATCTCACGGTGCCTGTTTTTCGTAAATTTTGAAGCATTGGTCCCGCCACCGGTGTCCTCACCGAAAAACTTTCTGAAAATATAAGGTCCCAAAATAAAAACCGCCGCGAAAATCAAAATCCACGAATACGAAAAATCGCTTTCAGGTTCGGAACTTGTATAAGGGACTCCGCGTTCCTCCGCGATTTTTTTGACGCGATTTACTTCGTTCGCGCCTCCTTCAAGCGCGATGTAGCGCACAAGACGCCCTTCCTCATCCCTCGCAAAAAGCACTATCTGCCGCTTGTCCGGATTGAACAAAAGCGATTTGATTCCCGTTTCTTTCCCCACGGGGTCTCCCGTCAAACGTTCCAAAAAATCGGGCGAATAATTGACATTGGCTTCGAATCCGTCGGAATTCTGAAAAATTTTTCCCATCATTACGAATAAAACAATAACCGCAAACCCTACCAGCGAAAAAATAATGCCGCTTTTCATCTTCGGGTCAAGATTATTAAATTTGCTAAACACGGAAATACCCCCTGTTTTTCTAAAATTTTCAAAATACGCGTTTTTGTCCCTGTTTTAAAAGTAAAATAACGGCGGAAAACCGTCAACAACAAAAAAATCAACGCATTGCTTGGCAATAAAAGCAATGACGAAAACCGCCCGCCTTTAACGGCGGGCGGCAACAAAAAAATAATCCAATAAAAATTATTTTCCGAAATCGGCAAAAATATGTATTGACGCCTGCGCTTTAAGAGCGTCTATGAAACCCGTAACCTCGGTGCCGAATTTCTGTTGCTTGAGCCGTTCCCTTATCTGTTCCTTTGAAGCCGCGTCCTGTTCCCCCTGAAAAAACATCGGATTATTCGCGATATAATCGTCCACGTCTTTATCGCTTACGGCTATCTTATCGGCAACGAGCTTTTCCGCCTTCTTGGTCAGGATTATCTGGTTCTCCAAATCGGCACGCGTCATATTCTGCCCCTTTAGCGCGTTTTCAAGAGTTTCATTCTGACTCTTCAAGGATTCTTCGATTTTCGCGATTTCCGCGTTCACCTCATCCGCGCTCACGGTAATGCCTTTTTTGGCCGCCTCGTCGGCCAAAAGCTGTCTGGTAATAAGAGAATCAAGGGTCGCTTTCCCGGACATTTTTTCAAGTTCTTTCACGACCGCCAATCTGCTGATGGGATTTCCGTTTATCGTCGCCGCGACAAAAACCCCTTTATAAACGTAAATAAGCGAACCCAAAACCAAAATCAAAGCGACAACGACGGCGCTCTTAACGCTTATCGCTATTTTTCTTTTCGGCTTTGAATCCCATGAATCCGCCAAAGCCGCCGCAGACGATTCGGGAGTCTGCGTTTGTTCCCCGACATCCGCGGAGCCGGTGTTTGAAACATCGTTTTTCTCTTCTTCGGCGTTGCCGGTATTTGTATCATTTTTCATAAAAATATTTTTTACTGCTAACTATCCGCTAAAAATTAATTTAACTGTTCCAGTATAACACAGAGTAAAATTATGGCAAGAAAAAAACCGGCCGGCTATTGTGGCTCAACAAGACCGGTACAGCGCCAATTGATTTCGGCGGTTTTTGTTTTCTCGTCGACAACACATGCCGGGTTACACCCTTCTTTTACCGTATTCAGATTGGCATCGAACCACCATGTTTGGGTATTTTTATTATGAATTCCCGCGCCCAACGCTTCTCCTCCTTTTATGCAATTTTTTTCCGCTATGACCCGCGCCTCAAATTCGGACAAATTTATCGCCGACTCGCCCTCAAAATCTCTCACCCATTCGCCTATTTCAGCCGTATTCTTGTCAAAATGAATCCACAGACTCTTTCCTTCGGAGGGCTGGGCGGACATCGGTTCTCCCGCTTTTCTCACGGCATAGTTAAACACCGCCCGGCCATCTCGTATTTCAACGGTCTGCGGAGCTATGCGGTCGCCCAAAACAAGCGCGTTCGTAGCGCGGTATTTTCCGTCGGCATTTATCGCCAAAACCGCGTAATAAAATATCCCGCTTCCGCCGGGTTGATTTTGAAGTATCAAAGCCGCGTCCGAATCACCATCTCCGTCCAAATCGCCGTAAACCGGCTCGCCGAAAACGCGCAAAATATTTTTACTCGCGGAACCGGGCGCGTATTTGATTTCCGCTTTGCCGTCTTTCATATTAAAAACCGCTCCTTCGACGACATAAGAAATATTTTTCGGATCCGACACTGGAACCTCTCCCGGCGGTGGAGTGAGCGTTGGTATAATAACCGGCTCTTCGTGGCTTATAAATTTCGTATCAAAAAGATACACCGCGAACCACCAAAGAACAGCCGCCGCGACAAAAGTTCCCGAAATAATCAATATCTTTTTATTCATATTCGTATAAAAACCGAAAAAGATTAAATTATAATTTGTAATGGCTTTTTCATGATACTTTAAAAAAATAAACAAAACAATAAAATCCGTAATTCCAATTTCCTTTACGCGCTTGAATAAAAACCATTCTCGCGCTTTAATGACAAAAGAAAAACTTTTATTTTGAGGAAGGAAAAATGTCAGAATACGAATTTTACTGCCCCGAATGCGGAAAAAAAGCGGACATTTTCCGCCCTTACTTCATAAAATATTCAATGATCCGACTTGAACTTCCGATATTTTGTTGCGACAACTGCCGCCTGATTTACAAAAACGAAGCCACAATCCGCCGTCTTATACGGGAATGGAAAAAAGAAAGCCCTCTCGCGCAAATAATTTCTTTCAAAAAGCTTTACGAAGAATTTTCGGAAAAAATAAACGAAATGATTAATACCCATTTTGTTCCACGTCTCGGCTACAAAAAAATGGTTTTTATCAAAAAACGGGTCAAAAAAACGCTTTAAAAGAAAAATAAAACCGCCCCGAGCGAAGCCGAAGGGCGGTTTTTTTAATTTCAAATTGAATTCAGCGCGTCCGCCGTATCCTGACGCAAGAACAAACAATGTGCCACAATTCCACAAACGGCAC
>CAZVBU010000038.1:0-6647 GCA_964625935.1 uncultured Candidatus Saccharibacteria bacterium | reverse complement strand
AGTTAGGACTGAAGAAAAAAAATATCCGCCACGGGGAGCGGACACAGGCGCTAAATCAAATGTTTTAAAACCGGGTGACTCCGTAAAACTATAATTATTACCATTACGCCTGAAGTTTTTTTATTAACTTCGCGCGCGAGCGGGTCGCGTGCTTAAGAGTTTATCGGAAATTAAAAAATCCATCCGTTGATAATCTCGGGATGGATTTTTTTGTGTATTTTTTACGCGATTAAATTTTCATACCTCAGATTTTTACCGGCTTTAGCGTGATTTTCAGACGGGCGGTAAATTTATCCAGACAGTTTTGGCAATATACTTCAAACGAATTGTCCGATTCTTGATCGTTGTTTTTTTGTATCAGGCAAATTTGCGGTGAATTGCAGTTCGGGCAAAAAATTCCGTCAATCAGTATATTTAAGCCGCGCTTGTCGAATCCAACTTCTTTTATTGTTATCGGATTAGTCATCAATTGTTCCTCCGAGTTACCGGTGTTACAGATTATTCAAGAGTTCCTCTGTTTTATTCGTGTTTTCCAACGTGAAATCGTCTTCATGTCGGCCGAAGTGGCCGTAGGCGGCGGTTTTTTGATAAATAGGACGCCGGAGATTAAGCGTTTCGATGATGGCTTTCGGCCGGAAGTCGAAAGTTTTTTGGACCGCTTTGATTATTTTTTCCGTTTCGCGGGTTTCGGTTTCGAAGCATTCAAGTCCGATGCTCAAAGGTTCGGCTTTTCCGATGACATAACAGACACGGATTTCGCATTTTTTCGCTAATCCCGCGGCTACGATGTTTTTTGCCGCGTAGCGCGCCATATAGGCGGCGCTTCGGTCTACTTTTGTCGGGTCTTTACCGGAGAAAGCTCCTCCGCCGTGTCTGGCAATCCCTCCGTAGGTGTCAACGATGATTTTTCTACCGGTGACTCCGGTGTCGGCTTGCGGTCCTCCGAGAACGAATCGTCCGGTAGTATTGATGAAAAATTTGGTGCTTGCGCCGAGATGATGTTCGCAAACCGGTATAATAATCTTTTCAGTTATTTCTTTTTTGAGCTCTTCGGTATTTTTTGATTTAAGATGTTGTTGCGCGACAACGATGTTGTCTATATAGCACGGTTCGTTGCCGGAATATACGACAGTGACCTGTGATTTTCCGTCCGGGCCTATGCCGGAAATGGTATTTTTCTTTCTTGCTTCAGCCAGAAGGCGGCAGATATCGTGCGCCAAAATAATCGGTAAAGGCATGAGTTGCGGAGTTTCGTCGCAGGCATAGCCGTACATAAGTCCCTGATCACCTGCGCCGATTTCGGACGCGGGGTCGTTTCCTACGCCCATGCTGATGTCCGGGCTTTGTTTGACAATTCCCGCCAAAACACCGATTGTGCGGTGGTCGATTCCGAACTGAGGTTTCGTATACCCGATTTCCTTTAGCGTGTTTCTGACTATCTGGTCAATATCAGCGAATCCCGCTGATGTTACTTCGCCGGCCACGATTATAGAGCTTCGCGCCGCCATTGTTTCAACGGCGACTCTCGAATACGGGTCTTGCGACAAAAGGTTGTCCAAAACCGCGTCGCTTATCTGATCGCAAATCTTATCCGGATGCCCTTCGGAAACACTTTCCGAAGTTATCGCGTAATATCCATTTTTCATTTGTTAAGTTGCCTCCTTGGTTTTACCGAATTTATTTTTTCCGTTTAAATTATATCAGTATTTTTCGCCGGTTCAATCTTAAAAATATAACCGAATTGTTTTGTAATAATTTTCTTGCCGTTTCTTTTTTTATGTGTTTAGCTTAATATTGTATAGAGCATTTTTGACATAATAATCGGAAAGGGATTAGTCGCCATGTTTTTTATCGCGGATCCTCATTTTTGCCACGGGAAAATGATTGAATATTTTAACGAACCTTTTAAAAATTCCGAAGAACGCGACGAGTATTTAATAGCGGCGTGGAACCGCGCGGTGCCGAAAAAGGGCAGGATTTATATAGGAGGTGATTTTTCCAAGGCGCCCTTTAAAAAAACGGAGCAGATACTTAAACGGCTAAATGGAATCAAATATTTGTGTGTTGGATGCCATGACAGGGAAACCGTTAAAAAATTGAGCGGTTATTTCGCGGGTATTGAGCGCGATTTCACTCTTCAGTACAAAAAACAAATTATTTTCATCAGCCATTATTTTCATTTGTCTTGGCCGAAATCCCATTATGGTTCTTGGCATTTGTTCGGTCATTCTCACGGCCGTCTGGACTGGCTCGTGAATCATTTTGGAAAATGCGCGGATGTTTGCGGCCAAAATAATAATTATTCGCCATGGCCGGTTGAAGAAATCGCGGAGACAATGAAGAGAAGGCCGTTTAATTGGAATGATTTGTCGAGAGCTTGCGGCGGCAAAGGCAGACTGCTGGAAGTAATGGAAGATTTGGTTAATTGTGGCGGTATTTTTCCGCCTTTCGAATAATTTTTACCGAAGAAAACCAAAAGAGGCGCGAAATGAAAGTAAAACCGCGTTATTTGAAAACAAAAAAAGAAGCAAACTACTTGCTGTACCGGATTTACCGGCACATGAACGGCGATGAATCTGCTACCATAAGGTTTATGAAGGTTCTGGGTCGGCGGTTTCTCGGATATGCTTTTGAAGATGAAAATCTTACGATGCTTAATCCGGACTCCGATATTATTGTCACTTTTTTGCATGAGGAAATACATCATGCTCTAAACGATTGGGACGAAAGCCGCGTTGAGAAAATGGCAAAAGAATTGTTTTTTTGGATGTCGGATCGCCAACTTGAAAATTTATTTGTGAAAATGGCGTTTTTGATTCGGTCCGAACCTTTTTCCGGTTCGCGATTGAAAAAATTGTTTGCCGAAGCGACAAGAAAAAAATCCCATAAAACCGGAACGAAATTAAAATAAAACCCCTGCAAAACGGGGTTTTTGCATTGAGTGGTCGCTGTTATCGGGAGTATTCTCCCGCAGGCCTGCCTACCGGCAGGCAGGTTGAATTTTTTTGCCATTGTCGTTTTGTCGTCGTAATCTACTCCTCCCAACCCCTTTTGGAGCCTCAGGGGGAGTCTTTTATTTATTAATTGAGGGGGTAAAGGAGTTTCCCCCTGCAAGCTCAAAAGTGGTTGGAAAAAAATTTACATCAAATAATAATTTTCCAATAAAGGCCTATATGTTCACCCGCTGATGAATTTTCCCGCCCAAACGGGGCATGAAACGGTTTCAAAGGGGTTTCGAAAAAACGTGGGTTTAAGTCTTGATTTTGCTTTACGGGGTTTGCTAGCATAATGGGTATGAAATATTTTGCTTTTGGAATCTGCCTTTATCTTCTGCCTTTTGTCGCGTCGGCGGGGGTGGAAATAAATGAGGTGGCTTGGATGGGAACGAGCGTGAGTTATACGGATGAATGGGTAGAACTTTATAATTCCGGAGATTCCGCGGTTGATTTAAGCGGCTGGTTACTGAGTATCGAGGGCATAAAAGACATAATACTTGGCGGTAATTTTCCGGCTGGCGGATATTATCTGATAGAACGTACGGACGACACTACCGTGCCCGGAATTGTTGCTGATTTGGTTTCTTCTTTTGGCAGCGGTCTTAATAACAGCGGCGCGGTTTTGATTTTAAAAGACAGCAATGGCAATCAGGTAGATAGAACGGACGCTTTATCGGGTTGGCCCGCCGGCGACAATGACACAAAAGATACAATGCAAAAAAACGGCGCCGGGTGGATTACGGCAGCCGGAACTCCAAAATCAGTGAATGCTCAAAATGGTAGCCAGGTTACTCCTCAGCCATTGCCAAGCTCCGAAGTTTCTTCTTTGCCGGATTCCGGCTGGCCCGAATATATTCCTCCGGAAGACAGGCCGTCTGTGAGTGTTTACGCGGGGAAAGATTTTACCGGCGTTGTCGGGGCGGAAAGCGAATACAGGGGAGTGGCGCTCGGTCCCGACAAGAAACCTCTTGAAAAAGCCAGGTTCGTGTGGAATTTCGGTAACGGCGAAATAAAAGAAGGGCAGAATATTTTTTATTGCCACAAATATCCGGGCGAATACAATGTTGTTTTGTCGGTGGTGTGGGATGGCCAGTCTTTTTCCGATTCTTTGGTGGTAAAAATTGTCGCGTCTGAAGTAAAAATATCCGAAATTAAAACCGGCGCCGGTTCTTTTATAGAGCTTCAAAACTCCTCGCGTTACGAGATAAATATTTCAAGGTGGATTTTACGCGCGGGAACTGACGTTTTTATTTTTCCTTCCGAAAGCAGGATGCGTCCCGGGAGCTACTTGGCGGTTTCTTCGGACGCCACGAAACTGGAGCCGGTTTTGACCGGAGGCAGTATCGAGCTTTTTTATCCGGGAAGTTTTTTGGCCGACAAGATGGCGTATTTGGGTGTTTTGCCGCCGGGGAAAAGTTATTCGAGAACGGAAGGCGAAGGGAGTGTGATTTCCGGCGAAACACCCGGCGCGGAAAATAAATTACCGGAAAATTTTAAGAACGAATCTTTGCCGAAAGAAACTGAAGCCATCGCGGTCGCCATTGCGTCCGCGCGGGATACTTTAAAGAAAGAAGAAAATACCATAGCCGCGGTTTTGCCGGTTTTGGCCGGAGAATTGCCTGAAAAAGAAATTATTTCAGAGAATGAATCTTCCGGAAACAACGAAGCTGTCGTTTTGAATTTTCCCGGCAACTCAGGGTTTAAAATATTCGGGAATAAAATCTATTTGGCTGTTGCCGGCTTGTTGTTTTTCGTGATTGCCGGCATAGCGGTTTTTTTGAGAAAAAAATCTCAAATTGCCTCATAATTTCGTTTTTGCTCGGGAACTTATTTACTTGGAAACTGATTTTCCAAGCGGGTTTATTTGCTATTGGCGGTTTTTTTGCTATATTTTAAAAGGATTTTGGGGAAAAATTCAAAAAAGAAAACAGGGGGTTTTGAAATGACGGAAAAAAAGGGTGATTTTGAGTATTATTTTTGGAGTGAATTTGAAGATGATATTTTGCGGATAGCGGAAATCATACGGAAAATAGGCCTGAAATATAAAAATATCTATGGGCCGAAAAGGGGCGGTCTTGTTCCGGCGGTTTGCCTTTCGCACAAGCTTGACGATTTGCCCGTCATTACCGATGAAAAAGAAATTACCGAAGATACGCTTATCGTTGACGATATCGCTGATTACGGTAAAACTCTCCAGAAATTTGTCGGCAAAAATTTCATCATTACTTTATTTTTTCACCAGCACTGCTCTTTTGTTCCGTGCGTCTGGATGAGGGAAAAAACGGAAAAATTCATTCATTTCCCCTGGGAAAAATAACCGTATTTTGACAATTCAACAGCCGGAAAACGGCTTATCGTGATTTTGAGGAGGCGCTGTCTATGTGTGAAAAGTACGATATTGCGATTGTGGGTTCCGGACCGGCGGGAATGATGACGGCTCTTGAGCTTGTCAGAATAAAACCGAAGCTGAAAATAGCGATTATCGAAAAAGGGCCTGTTCGCGCCGAAAAAGACAGGAAAGACCACCTTCTGATAGCTTCGGGCTGGGGTGGCGCGGGGACTTTTTCCGACGGTAAGCTTAATCTGACGGCGAAAATCGGCGGTTATTTGGATGAAATAATTCTGGCGCAAGAGTTGGACGGCCTCATCGCTTATGTGGACAATTGCTATAATGTTTTCGGCGGAGACAAGGGCTTTGTGAAAACGCCTGATGTTTCAAAAGCGAAAGTGTTGAAAATAGAGGCTTTGTCCGCGGGGTTTAAGGATTTTATCTTTTATACGACTCGCCACTGGGGAACGGACAACGCTTTCCGTATTGTCCAAAATATCGGCGAATTTCTGAAATCAAAAGGCGTTAAAGTTTTCTGCAATGCCGAGCTTGTTTCGGTCGCAAAAAACAAAACAGGATTTGTTCTTTCGTGCAGACTGGCCGGTTGCAGGAAAACAAATGATTTTGAATGCCGTAAAGCCGTTCTGGCTTTAGGCAGGGGCGGTAACAAGATGGGAAGCGAAATAGCCAAACAATTCGGGCTTGAAGTCGAAGACAACGGCGTGGATATCGGCTTGCGTCTTGAGACGCTCGCCGAAGCTTTTGAAAAATTTACCGGCGTTGTCCAAGATCCGAAGCTCATGCTTCGCGCGGACAAAGGCGAAGTCAGGACTTTTTGTGTCTGTCCTTACGGATTCGTAAAAACCGAGTCGTCTTACGGCAGGCTGACCGTGAATGGAGAAAGTTATTCGGTTGATTCTGTCGAAAAAACCCCGAATACCAATTTCGCTATTTTGGTCAGAAAGAACTTCACGCATCCCTTCAAAGATTCTGTTGATTACGGAAGCGATATAGCGGGTCTTGCCAACAAGCTTGCCGGCGGAAAGGTTATAGTCCAGTCGTACCGCGATTTTTTGGACGGGCACAGATCAACGCCCGAAAGACTCAAAAAATGCGGAGTCGCGCCGACTCTCAAGGAAGCCGAGCCGGGTTCGATAGGTTCTTTTATGCCGTACGATTTTATGCAACCTTTAGTTTCCATGATAGAAGCGCTTATGAAAATCAGTGCGATAAACCCCGATATTCTTCTTATGTACGGCGCCGAGGTAAAACAATACGCGAAAAGAATAAAGGTTTTTGAAGGATTCGAAACCGCGGAAAAA
>CAZVBU010000037.1:0-6806 GCA_964625935.1 uncultured Candidatus Saccharibacteria bacterium | reverse complement strand
TCGGCCTGTCGCTGAATTCTTCCTGACGGCGGGAGATTATCGCCTTGGTGAGAGGGGCGGTGTATATCGGCGGATTTCCGATTAGATGGTTGATGTAAGGGATGGCTCCTATGTGATCATAATGGCCGTGCGTGATAACGACGCCTTTGACGTTTTTCTTTCTTAGTTCGAGATATTCAATGTTGGGTACGATATAATCGATTCCGGGCATGTTTTCTTCCGGAAACTGGAGCCCCATATCGACTATCAGTATGTCGCCGTTGTGTTCGGATCCCGGTTCCATGTATTCGAAAACCATCATGTTGCGGCCGACTTCTTCCATTCCGCCGAGAGGAATTACCCGTATGTGGGCGCCCGATGGAATCACTTGTTCGTGACTTTGGGCGGTTTTTACGGGCTTTTTCGAGTAATTTCTTTGTCCTTGGTAACGGTTTTTTTGCCATCCGTTTTTTTGGACTGTTCTTTTTTTTGCGTCTTGTCTTTTTGTTACTATCATAATGTTATTGTTAATTTTTTAAGCCCGAGAGGGCTTTGTTTTTAATTGTTTAGTAATTTTAATAATATAAACGATTCAAGGTTTGAGACTTGAATCATGACTCATTATTCATGATTCATGTTGTGGGCAAGAGAGGATTTGAACCTCCATGGTATTGCTACCACATGGCCCTGAACCATGCGCGTCTGCCGATTCCGCCACTTGCCCGTATTAAAAATTTTATCGGCGATTTTATTCTTTATTTTCTTCGAATATTTTCCAGGTCGTTCTGGTTTCAGTATGCCACTTGTATATCTGGCTGAATCTTTCGGCGGATACGGTGATGGGAATTTCTTTTAAGTTTTTTATGGTTTTGGGGATTATGTAAACAAAATGAGGGGAATAAAGGAACACCGCGGGGATGTCTTTTTCGACGATTTTTTGGAATTCGATGTATTTTTCCGCCCGTTCTTTCTGGTTTGCCGCGGTTCTCGCCGCCTCAAGCAGTTTGTCGGCTGTTATGTTCGCGTAAAGCGCGATGTTTAGTCCCGGATCGTTTCTCTGAGAGCTGTGCCAGAAAGCGAATGGGTCAGGGTCGCGCCCCATGACTTCTCCGAACAGGAGAGCGTCGTATTTTCTGGCTCTGATTATATTTTGCTCAAGGTCTCCGATTTCGTAAGTTTTTACGTTAACTTTGGCGCCCATTTTTTCCCAATCTTCTTTTATTAGATTCGCCGTTTTGACAAGATCTTCGATGTTGGAAGTGGCGAGTGAAAATTCCAGTTTTATTTTTGTGTTTTTGTCTTTCGATTTTTCAAATACGCCTTCGCTGTTTTGCGTCCATCCTGCTTTTTCAAGTATTTTTTTCGCTTCGGCGATGCGGCCTTCCCGGTTTGGTTCTTCTACGCTTTCCGTTTTTTCTGTTGTCGTGGACAGATAAATATCGTATATGTTTTCCGGCAATGGTCCTTTTATTTTATTTCCCAGATTTTCAAGAACTTCTTTTATGACGCGCGTTCTGTCCGCGGCTATGTTTAGAGCGTTTCTTACTTCCTTGTCGGCGAAAACGGGCGACATATCTTGGTTGAAAAAAACGGCGAATATTCTCGGGAGCGGAAAAGATTTGATTTCGGAATTTTCTTTTTGTATTTCGTAAGCGGTTTTCGGAGAAACGGAATTTAAAGATTCAATCTCGTTTTTTTGGTATGCTTCAATAAGCTTTTTTTCCGAAGGATAAAATTTTAGCGTTAGATTTTCTATAAGAGGCCTCTGGAGCGCGAATTTTTTATTCGGTTCAAGCGATATCGAAGTGATTATTCCGGAAGAATTACGGATGGTTTTTTTAATTTGGTACGGGCCGGAACCAGCGGCTTTTATGTTGAAATCGCTTAACGGCATCTGTTCCGGCAGTATTTCCCCCCATATATGGCGGGGGAGTATTCCGACCGTGGTGTTTTCCAGGAATGGGGCATACGGCGAGGGAAGGCAGAATTTAAAGTTTTTTTCGTCGATTTTTTGGATATCAACTCCTTCGAAGCTTGCGCGTTTTGGGCTTTTTGTCTGGGGATTTTTAATGAGATCAACGGTGAATATGACATCGTCCGTTGTTATCGGCTCGTTGTCGGGCCATTTTATTCCGGTTTTAAGCGTGAAGGCGTAACAAAGATCGCCATCGGTTATTTCGTATTTTTCCGCCAGATCAGGTATGAGTTTTCCTTCTTCGTCCGGTCGCATAAGTCCGGAATATATAAGCGAAGTAAGATCGCGGTCCGCGTCGGAAATCGCCAGAACGGGGTTGATGAATCTCGGTGTTCCTATTATTCCTTCGGTTAAAGAGCCACCTTTGGACGGCACCTCAATCACCAGTCTTTTGTTTATCTGGTAAATAAGCGCAAAAAGGTTCAGCGCGAGAAGCGCGAGAAGCAGGGAAAACAGCGTTTTGGGCGCCGGCGGAAGGGTTTTAATGCCGTATCTCAGACGCAATAGGAAAAGAGTCGTGGAGTTTTTGAGATTGTTGATTTTTTCTTTCACAAGCCGTTATTGCCCGTTCGGACAATAAAAAATGTAGATAGTGTTTTCAGTCGATTATTAAAGCGACAAATGTGGATATTAGGAAAAGTGAAGCCAAAACTATAGTTGAAACGAAAAGCGCTTTTTCAAAACCTCTTTTGGTGTGGTACGCTTCGACTCCTCCGCCGAAAGCCGATGACAGGCCTGAACCTCTTTGCTGCAACAAAATGGCGCTTATCAGAAGCACCGAAATTATTATTTGCGCTAATTTCAGTAAGTAGGATAAATTAAGCATCATTTTGAAGTATATATCAAGTTATATATTAGTCAAGACTCGCGCGGTGTAAGCAAGGTAAAAATCCTTGCGTTGTTTAAAAATGCGTGGTAATAATTCAACTAAGGAAGCTTTTTGAAAATTCAGAGGAAGATCGGAGGAGCGGGTATGTCCGGTTCCGGTAATTCGGTTGTGGGGCAGAAAAAAAATATGGAAAAAAGACGCAAAACGGAATCCGTTTTGCGCGCTTGCCGCAAGCTCGGTTTTATAGACGGTTTTTGCTTTACCCCGCCGAACGGGAAATACGACATCACAGGTATAGATATTTTTATTTTTTTTAACGGCGGTTATGCCGATTCAAACGGCGACCCGCATGGCAATTATTTGGCGGCGCAGGAGTTAAGCACCAACAGTGAAAATAAAATAAAAAGACAGTTCCGCCTTTATCCGGATGTTCCGGTTTTTGTCATAAGGCGCAACGACGGCAAGAAAAAAATCAGATGCGTATTTTTGATGCTTTTTTTGGCGACGGGCAGCTATAACCCCGGGAAAGAAAGCGAAATTACGAATCTTTTGAGGCGGTCATGCGTCGACAAGTGTAAAATCGGCTACATGAAAAAACCGATATGCGACGGATGCTGTTTTCCGTCTTTGGTTTGGTTGGACGCTTTGGTATACAAAAAACCCATTCACTTGCTTCCGGCTTGCGCGTATAAGCCGGTGGCGCCGTAGTTGTATGACAAAAGCGCGTTTGGGCGATTTTTAGAAACAACACGGAAACGGAGCGGAAAATATGTCATGCATGTCATGCAAGAAAGCTCAGGAAGTGCTTGCAATCAGGCAGGAGCATTTACACGAGGTAACAATGAAGGTTTTACGCCGTCTGGTAAAGAGGGGGATTGTAGAAAGATTCCGGTTTACCGGAAATAACAGCATGGAAGACAGGCGGGGCATAGACCTTGTCGTTTCGACGGAAGAGGGATTGTCGGAATCGGAAATCAACAGAAAAAACAGCTTCTGTTACCAGCAAAAGACCGGCGACCACTACACAAAAAAAGTGCTTTATCATTTCAAGCACTATAAGTGGCCTTTGTACATATTGAAAGTGGGAGATTCCGGTTTAAATATCGAAGCCGTATTTTTGCTTCTTTTTCTGGTGTCCGGGTGTGTTGTCCCGGAGAAAATAAAGTTTGCGAAAAACAGGCTGAAGAAGCTTTATTATCAGGGTTATATGCTCCCGAACAGAGTTTGGCTGGGTATAAAAAAGCCGGTTGAGCCGAAAGATGTGATATGTTGTCCGCGCGTGATTGGCCGAAAAATATTTTTTAAATAAATTTTTTTTCATGTCCGTTTGGGATATTGGAAAAAGAGAAACAAACAAAAACAGAAAAGCGTTATGTCATAATAGCGGTTTCATGGCTATTTGACACGACGCTTTTTCTTTCTAAAATATATATAGTACAAATAGCCATAAATGGCATAAAACAAAAAATTATTATAAATTTAATTAAAAAAACATGGCAGCAAAAAAAACAACAATAAAGCCGCTCGGGGACAGGGTGCTTTTAGAGCCGTTGTCCGAGGAAGAGAGGCTTACGAAAACAAGCGCCGGTATCGTAATACCGGAAACCGTTGATAAGGAAAAAACAGACAGGGGCACGGTTGTGGAGGTCGGACCGGGCAAGATGAACGAAGAAGGAAAGCGAGTTCCGTTATCCCTTAAAAAAGGACAAACTGTGGTTTTTTCCGAATACAGCGCGGATAAGATAAAAATCGGGGATAAGGAGTATTTTTTGGTTTCGGAGAATAATATTTTGGCCGTTATCGAATAACGGCTGACGGTCGTGAACTAATAACTATTAACTAATAACTAAAATTATGGCTAAACAAATTGTTTTTGATAAAAGAGCCCGCGAGGCTCTTAAAAGAGGGGTTGATACCCTTGCGAATGCCGTCAAGGTTACGCTCGGACCCCGTGGTAGAAATGTTGTTTTAGGCAAAGGATTTGGTGCGCCGGAAATTACAAACGACGGCGTTACGATAGCTAAGGAAATTGAGCTTGAGGACAAGATAGAAAATATAGGAGCCGAGCTCGTAAAAGAAGTTTCTTCAAAGACGAACGATAACGCGGGCGACGGGACAACGACTGCTGTTGTTTTGACGCAGGCTATAGTGCGGGAAGGATTCAAATCGGCGACAATGGGAGTCAATCCGGTCGGGATAAAAACAGGTATTGAGACCGCTTCGGAAAAAGTTGTTGCCGAGCTCAAAAAAATGGCGAAGCAGATAAAAAACCGCAACGAAATTTTACAGGTGGCGACAATATCGGCCGAATCTCAGGAAATCGGTGAAATTATCGCCGATACTTTTGAGAAAGTTGGTAAGGACGGCGTCATAACGGTGGAGGAATCACAGTCGTTCGGTATAGACAGCGAACTTGTCAAAGGAATGCAGTTTGACCGCGGTTATGCTTCTCACTACATGATAACCAACATAGAAAGAATGGAGGCGATTTACGAAGACGTGGATATTTTGATTACGGACAAGAAGATTTCAGCTATAAGTGAAATTCTTCCTATTTTGGAAAAGCTTGCCCGTTCCGGTAAAAAAGATCTGGTTATAATCGCGGACGAAATTGAAGGCGAAGCCTTGGCGACTTTGGTTGTGAATAAGATACGCGGCACTTTTAACGCTCTCGCCGTGAAAGCGCCCGGATATGGCGATAGGAAAAAGGAAATGCTGGATGATATTGCCACGGTAACCGGCGGAAAAGTTATTTCCGAGGACACCGGTATGAAGCTAGAAAACGCGGATTTGCACGCTTTGGGAAGCGCCAGGCGTGTTATCGCAAACAAAGAAAATACCACGATAGTTGGCGGCAAGGGTAAAAAAACGGAAATAGACCAGAGAATCAGCCAAGTGAGAAATCAGATAGCCAAATCTGATTCCGAATTTGATAAGGAAAAATTAACAGAGCGTTTGGCCAAACTTGCCGGAGGTGTTGCTGTGATAAAAGTTGGCGCCGCTACCGAAACGGAAATGAAATACAAGAAATATAAGATAGAAGACGCCAAAGAAGCGACAAAAGCCGCCATTGAAGAAGGAATAGTCCCGGGAGGCGGCACTGCTTTGGTAAAAGCGGCGGCGGCCGTAAGAAAGGATTTTTCCGATGGTAAGATAAAGGCGCCCTCAAAAGATATAGAGCGTGAGTTTGAAACAGGATTCAATATCCTTCTTTCTTCCGTCGAAGAGCCGATAAAACAAATAGCTTTTAATTCCGGAAGGGAAGACGGCATTGTGATTATAAATGCCATAAGAACTGAATACTTGGAGCATCCGAATTCCAACATGGGTTATGACGCGCGGGCCGATAAAATTATTCCCGATATGGTTAAAGCCGGAATTATTGATCCTGTGAAGGTCACGCGTTCGGCTTTGCAGAACGCCGTTTCCGCTTCGGCGATGCTTCTTACCACGGAAGCCGTCATCGCGGACGCTCCGGAAAAGAAAGACAATTGTTCCTGCGGAACTCCGCAAATGCCGATGGGCGGAATGGGGGGCATGGACTACTAAAGAAAAACTTTTGATTTATTGATTACCAAAAAGAGCCCGATTCGGGTTCTTTTTGGTGATTGCGGTTTTTTAAACTATCAATTCGCGATTTTCAGTTTTAAGAAATTTTTGTTATAATTTAATCATTAATTAATAAGTGAAGAGTTAATTATTAGTTGTTAATTATTAAATTTATCGAACATGAATATTTTATATATTGTTTTGGGCGCCGTCGGTCTTATTGTTCTTTATGTTATTTTCACCTACAACCGCCTGGTTGTTTTGAGAATGAGGACAAAAGAAGCTTTGTCGGATATTGATGTCCAGTCAAAGCGCCGTTATGATCTTATTCCTAATGTTGTCGAGACGGTAAAAGGTTACGCCAAACATGAAAGTGCGACTTTAGAAAACGTAACAAAGGCGCGAACCGAAGCCATGAATGCGAATGCCGCGGGCGATCCCATAGCCGCCGCGCAGAAAGAAAACATGCTTTCG
>CAZVBU010000036.1:0-6996 GCA_964625935.1 uncultured Candidatus Saccharibacteria bacterium | reverse complement strand
GTTACGGGTTAACACTTGTTCTCGGCGGTGGGGAAGTTTCTCTTCTTGAAATGACCGGCGCTTATTCTGTTTTCGCGAATAATGGAATAAAAAACCAAACAACCGCCATTTTAAAAATAGAAGATGCTAAAGGAAACATACTGGAAGAATTCTCCCAAAACCCGATTAAAGCGCTGGATGAAGAAACAGCGCTCCAAGTAACAGATATTTTATCGGACAACAACGCCCGTTCACCGGCGTTTGGAGAAAGATCTGCTCTTTATTTTGAAGAAAGAGCCGTCGCTGTTAAAACAGGAACAACAAACGATTACAAAGACGCTTGGGTTATAGGGTATACTCCTAATTTTGCTTTAGGTTTATGGGTCGGAAACAACAATAATACTTCTATGGAAAAAAAGGTTTCCGGTTTTATAGCGGCTCCTTTATGGAACAGTGTTTTTAAAAAAATATTCGAAAAACTTCCAAAAGAAGAATTCAAAAAACCCGATTACTCCAAATACGACAATTTAAAACCGATTCTTAAAGGTTATTGGCAAGGAGGAAATGTTTATTACGTAGACAAAATATCCAATAAACTCGCTACGGAATATACACCACCGGAGCTTAAAGAAGAAAGATTTTTAACCCAAATACACTCGATACTTTATTGGCTTGATAAAAACAATATAACAGGGGAAAAACCGGAAAATCCCGAAAAAGATCCGCAATTCCGGCTTTGGGAATACTCTGTAAGAAACTGGGTTGAACAACAAAAAATAAAAGAAGAAACAGAAAACGATATACCAAAAGAAACCGACGATGTCCACAAACCGGAATTTTTTCCGGTAATCAATATAATATCTCCAATAGACGGATATGAAATAAAAAACACCAACGAAACAATACCGGTAAAAATAACATACCAAAACAACAAATTTCCTTTATCACAGATAGATTTTTATTTGGAAAATTATTTTCTCGGAACATTAAAAAACGAAAAACAATCTATGGTATACGAATTTATTTTAAATCTGAAAGATATCATACTACAAGAAGGAGAAAATAAATTAAAACTTACGGTTTACGACTCAGTAAGAAACAAAAAAGAATACGAAACAAACCTTCTATATAAACCAACCGAGTAAATATTACTCAATTAAAAACATCTTTGCGTAACAAAGATGTTTTTAATTAAACCATATTTTAATGTATTCTTGATTGAATCTGTTTTTTATTTTTTCAATAATTTCTTCTTTTTTCAAAAAAATAATATTTTTCAAATAAGGATCTTTTGTTTTTATATACAAATTGGGTTTTTTATAAACAATAGAAATATCGGTGTTTCTCCCTAAAATATCTTTTATAACCGCAGGTAATTCTTTTTCTATAACAGTTTTGTGCGGTTTTAAATAAGTGAATTTTTTTAATAAATCAGAAACTTTTTTTATCATAAAACCGTTTGTTTCGGAAAAAACCGATCAAAATTATATATCCTTCATCGGCATTATTAAATACCGGAAACTTGTATTATTCAAACCGGCAACAAGTAGCGGTCTGCCTTCTCCGGAAAATTTCAATAATATTTTCTCCGTATCCACAAAAGATAGACAATCAAATAAATATTTATAATTAAAAATAATCGACAATTCATCGCCTTCCGTTTCGCATGGTATTGAAACAGTATGTTCTCCAAGTTCCGAATTTCTGGTTTGTAACTCCAAAAATTTTTCACCTTTATAAATCCTGAATTTTATCTCATTTAATTTCCCAGAAAAAACACTGGCGGTTCTTAATGAATCGATGAATTTTTTCTTTTCAACCGTCAACACGTTGCAAAAATCTTTCGGTATTATTTTTTTATAATCGGGAAAACTTCCTTCATTCAGACGTGTGGTAAAAGTTATGTTTTCACATCTTAAAAGCAAATTATTATCATCGATGATGATTTTCATATCACCGGTTTTGTTCTCAAAAACCCTTATTATTTCAACAACAGCTTTGTAGGGAATAAGAAAAGAAAAAAACTCGGAAAAAGTGTAGGGTATTGATTTTTCAGCCAACCTGTATGTATCAGTGGCGGCAAAAGTCAGAGGTGTGTTTTTATTGGAATACACAAAAACACTGTTTAATTCCGGTTTGATTTCAGATAATGAACAAGAATAATAAACAGATTTTAAAGCCGAAAGAAAATCTTTTACCGACACAGAAACAGTTTTGTTTTCTTTGATTTTTGGAAGTAACGGAAAATCTTTAACAGGATAACCGTTAATTGTTGTCGAGCTCGTATCCGTAGTCACAAGAAGGTTGTCGTTTACCGATTCAAGTTTTACATTTCCGTCGGGTAATGAAGAAACAAATCCGGATAGAATTTTTGCCGGCACCGCAACACGGCCGTTTTTTTCTGATTTTGAAACAGGAATAGATATCTCAACAGCCATCTCAAGATTTGTGCTTAAAAAAACCATATTTTTATCTTCGGAAGAAATCAGTACGGAATTCAAAACAGGTAAAGACGGGTTTCTCCCTGATATTTTCTCAGCAAGAATAGCAGCCTCCTGTAAAAATTTTTTAATACAACTTATTTTCATGAATAATATTAATAATAGTATAAATTTATATAAACCTTTTATTACTATTATTAGGGATGTGAATTATGTTCATAGTTTTTTTATCCTTGATTTTGTTTGTTATTTTTTGTTTTTTGTAAAAAATAAAATGTTGATAAGTCGGTTTTTCTTGTTGGTAAAAAAATGAAAATATTTTTTTAAAAAATTTTTTTTACAAAAACCACCGTTTTATCCAGTTCTTATAGGTGGTTTTTTAACCTTTTATCAACTTCTTATTCCCAAAAAAACTAAACAACTTGTTCTTCATACAACAAACCTCTTATTTTATTCAATCTATCTTTTAAATCCTGATCTTTTTTTAAATCGGAAGATACTTTTTCATAAGCATGAATAACTGTCGTGTGGTCCCTGCCGCCAAACTTCTGTCCTATGTAAGGATAAGAACCGTTAAAATCTTCTCTTAGAAGATACATCGCTATTTGACGCGGAAGAACGTATTCTTTTCTGCGAGATTTTTCAAAAAGATTTTTTTCTTCTATTTCATAAAAATCAGCGACTGTTTTTATTATTTTATTGAATGTTATTTTTTTCTTTGAACAAGTGTTTTTATTGAGAATGTTTTTTATTTCATTCAACGACAGATTTTTACCCAAAAGATTAACTTGACCACCTATAAGAGTGAGGGCTCCTTCAAGCTCTCTTATATTGCTTTTTATGGATGTTGCGATATATTCTATTATTTCGTCATTTACACCAATGTTTTTGATTTGAGCTTTTGATTTAAGAATAGCTATTCTCGATTCATAATCCGGTTCAGATATATCGGCCATCATACCGCCTTCAAAACGCGATCTCAATCTTTCTTCAAGATCTTGTATTGATTTCGGCGGCCTATCGGAAGAAAGGATTATTTGTTTGTTGTTTTCGTATAGGGTATTGAAAATATGAAAAAATTCCTCTTGCGTTTTTTGTTTTCCGGCTAAAAACTGGATATCATCCAAAATAAGGAGGTCGTATTTTTTGTAATTTTCTTTAAAATCGTAGGTTTGGTTGTTTTGTATTGATTGGATGAGCGCGTTTGCGAATTTTTCAAGAGTTGTGTATTTTATTTTTATTTTCGGATTCAGTTCTTTGACTTTGTTTCCTGTAGCCTGAATAAGGTGGGTTTTTCCAAGGCCGACGCCGCCATAAACAAACAAAGGGTTGTATAAATTACCTATATTTTTAGCCACTGCTGTAGCCGCGGCAAAAGCCAGTTCATTAAAAGAACCGACTATGAAATTTCCCATAGAATAACGGGGATTAAGCGAATCTTCGCTTTCGTAGAGCTCGTTAATCTCCATTTGGGGGGTTTCTTTTTGTTTGTATTCATCCTCTTTAAGTTTAAAAGAGGATTTTTTGTAAACCTGAAGCGGTTGGTTGCAAATAGTGTATTCGACGCTTCTTATCGTCGGTTCTATTTTTCTTAATGTTTTTATTATGAATTTATGATATTTATTCTTTATCCATTCGCAGGTAAAACTATTTGGGACGCTTAAGAGGACCAATCCTTCTTTAAGTTCCAAAATATTCGTGTTTTGAAACCATGTCGAGAAGTTTGCTTTAGACACCAACATTTCCAATTCACACAAAGCTTCTTTCCAGATTCTTTCTTTGTCTAACGTAATCATAATAGAGTTATTATAAATCAAAAAAAATTTTTGAAAAAAAAATCAACAAATCAATGATAATAAACAGTTTTTTAAACAATTTTATATAAATGTTAACAAACTGTGTATTAACTGTGAATATTGACCTTAAATATTTTTAGTTTCAGGATATAAAAACTTTTTATTTTTTTATAAAAACCATAAATAACTGGATTTTCCGGAAAAAAGAGTTTATAATAAAATCCATGTCAATCACTTATCAGCCAAAAAACAAAAAAAGGAAAAGAACACACGGTTTTCTTAAAAGAAAAAAAACAGCCGGTGGTAGAAAAGTCCTTAAAAATAGGCGTAAAAAAGGCAGAAGGAAACTAACTGTTTAGTTTTCTTCATAAAGATATATGCTGCCGCCATTGTCAAGGCTTAAAAGCTCTGATTTTGCTAAAATTAGCCGTTTTAAGCAAAAAAATTACCAATCAGATTTTTTTACTGTAAAAACAATGTCGGCGGATTGCATTCCGTCGCGTTTTGGGATTGTTGTTCCGGCATCTGTTTTTAAAAGATCAAACAAAAGAAATCTGATAAAAAGAAGAATACGTTCGGTTATAAGGGGTTTTTTGAGCGATATGGAAGATATGAAGTTTGTTGTCATATATTGCGGTAAAAAGTCCGCGGAATTGGATTTCGACGGCATCAAAAAAGAAATAACGTTTCTTTTTGGAAAAGCCGGGGTTTTTAAGAAAAAATGATTAGCCATCTTTTTAATACAATTTTTTTCGAACCGCTGTACAACACATTGGTTTTTTTGGTGTCCGTTTTGCCGGGGCATAATTTAGGGTTGGCGATTATTTTTTTGACGGTTCTTGTCCGAGTTATTACTTTTCCTCTTACCCATAAATCAACATTGACACAAAGGAAAATGAAATTAATCGAACCGGAAATAAAAAATATCAAAAATACCTATAAAAACAAAGAAGAACAGGCAAGAAAAACAATGGAATTATACAAACAGCACGGGATAAGCCCTTTTTCCGGTTTTTTTCTTATGTTGATACAATTCCCCGTGCTTATCGCGCTTTTTTTATTGTTTAAAGAAGGTTTTGTTTTAAGGACTGAAGATATGTATTATTTTGTGGATTTTCCAAAAATAGTGAACACTTTGTTTTTGGGGATTGATTTGTCCAAAACAAGCTATGTCTGGGCTGTCTTATCCGGCGTGTCACAGTTTGTCCAAATACAACTTTCTTTTCCAAAAATCCCGAAAACAACAAAAACAAGCGACAAAAAGGCTTATTTCGGTTCGGAATTACAAAAAAGCATGGCTTTTCAGACAAAATATATAATGCCTTTTTTTATTTTTTTTATCGCTTTAAAATTTTCTTCAGGCATCGCTTTATATTGGACAACGTCCAATATATTTGCTATAGTTCATGAAATCGGTATAAGTAAAATGTCGAAAAAAATAAAAATCGTGAAAAAAAATGGAAGAACAGATTCAGACAATAAAAACAACGATATCCAGAATGGTTGAAATTATAGGCCTTGACGCGGATGTGGAAGTAAACAATACTCCCGACGGCGTTCAGTTTGTTATAAAAACCGTTGAGGGGGGTCTTTTAATAGGAGAAAACGGTAAAACACTTGTGGCGTTAAGCCATATTTTGAAAAAAATAAACGAAAACAAAACATCTGAAGACGAGCAGTTTTCTTTTTCGATAGATATAAACGATTATCAGGCGAAAAAAATAGAAGAACTTAAAAATTTGGCGAGGGTTAACGCGCAAAGGGTGCGATATTTTAAAAAAGAAGTTGTTTTACGGCCGATGACGTCGTTTGAGAGAAGAATAGTGCATATGATACTTACTGAATGCCCTGATATAGTTACCGAAAGCAGGGGTGCCGCGCCAAACAGACAAGTGGTTATTAAACCTTATAATTCATAATAAAGAAACAAAATAAAGTTTCCGTAATACTAAATTTTTTGTGGTTTTGGAAAGTTGCTTGCTTTTTTGGAAGATTGGTGTTATAAAAAAAACATTATGAATTAAATAATTATATATGAAGTTTGAACATTCATTTGAACAAAATCGTATTGAGAGCGATGGCGGTATCAATGAAAGAGCAGAGAGGTTAGGAAAAATTGAGCAACTTGAAGCAGAGGCCGAAGAATTATCCAAAGAAACGCAATTATTGGCTAAAAAATTTGATCAAACCGAGTGGGATAAAAAACGCAATGAATTAATCGCCGAAGATCGTTCAGAAAGATTTGAACTTGCGGATAAATTACAGCGGATCAGAGATAATTGGGAATCTTTTAAAGAAAAAGCACTTGCTTTGGGGTTGGTTTCGGTTGTATCGGCTAGTTTTTACAATACTTATTCTCTTTTGTCCGGTTCACAGTCAGTTGAGGACACAGTAACCAAAGGAGGATTAATGGTTGCTGGCGCAGTGGCGGCGAGTTTGGTTGGTTCTGGTGTAGGCAAGTTAATTTATAGATTCAAAGAACTATCATTGGAATCTAAACAAAAAGGCTTGCAACAATCTTTCAGTGAGAAGACAAAGCGTTTTTCTGAGGAAGAACAGACGGCGCGTGAAGAAAGCAATCAAAAAACATAAAAAGCGGTTAAAAGTCAATTATTTTTTATTTTAAAAATTTTTATAATGAATGATGATTTAAAAAATACCGAAGAAATTACAGAAGTATTTAAAAAAGATTTAGCGAACATAAAGAAATTAAAAGAAACCAATTCCAGCGAATACACTCAAAAACTAAAGGCATATATAGACGCGCTTAAAGAATTTAA
>CAZVBU010000035.1:0-7010 GCA_964625935.1 uncultured Candidatus Saccharibacteria bacterium | reverse complement strand
TTTGTAGAGCACCTCTTCTCCCAGTGTCGGGCCTATTGTCTGTTGGGTTATGAGCTGAATGGGTATCGGAAGAGCGCCGGAATTGAGGCGTTCAACAAGCTGTTTCGCGTCATCCGGAGTAAATTGCCCCGATATCTGCGCTTTCCCGCCCGTTATCTCCTCGCGCACCACGGGAATACTGATGGGCGCTCCATCAAGATAAATAGCTATCGGCTTACCGATATTTTCTTTAGTCAAATCAGCGAATAACGCCGTGCCTTCATCGTTAAATTCCAGATTAATTTCCGGCTCAAAAGTCGTCTGATTAAAATCAAGAACGGCTTTTTCCAGATACCTTCCCGTGAGAATTGATGAAATGTAGTACGGATCTTCATCCAGTCGCGCCCCACCCTCCTGCGCTTTAAGTATTTCGTCACTTTCGGCTTCAAGCCTCTGTGTTTTAAATTCCAAAAACGGCGTCTCGCCTATCATCTTTATAGCTTCGTTTACATCGGCCACTCCGGGAAGCTCCACTATCAAACGCTCCTCGCTACCGCTTTTCTCCGACTGGACCAACGGTTCGGCAACACCAAAAAGATTTATCCTTCTTTCTATGACATCGCGAAGCCCCGACATTGCCGAATCGACTTCACTTGAAGCAATCGCGGAAACATCGGCTTTGTAAACAAGATGCGCCCCGCCCTTAAGATCCAGCCCCAATTTGAAAGAGGAATCACTCAAAACCGCGCTATCCGGTATGAAAGGAGCAAACTCAGCGCCGCTGAAATACGCCGCCAAAAACCCCAGAAGAAATATGAATATGGCCAGAAATCTAGTTTTTACCATTTCTATATATTAGGAAGAATTTTATTATATGTCAAAAATAAAAACCCCTTAACAATGGGGTTTTTAAAAAACGCTTCAAATCATGCCTTAAGTCAAGAAAGCCAATAAAGAACGGCGTAATCTATCCGGACGGCGCCCTCATACGACCAGGGCAAAAGAACATAAAAATCTTTTGGAGACGAAGGTCCGAAAACCGCCATTAGGCAAAAATAAGAAAAAACGAAATATACGATAAAAAGCAGAAGCCTTTGGCAAAGATTCATAACGGCGCCGTCCTTTCTTTGATAAATAACTTGTCTGATTTTGATATTAGCAAAAAAAACGGCAAAAAACAAATAGGGCCTCGAAAACCGCCGGATGCAAGCGCTTATTACCGTTCCTTGTTGGCTATTGACTTATACCAAAAATCTGCTATAATCTCAAAAAAAAGAAACTTAAAAACCCACAAAAGGAAATAACAATTGGCTGAAAACGGCTTTCTGTACCTCGGAAAATTCCCGAAACTGAGAAACGCCCTTGAACGCTTCGAAAAACCGGGGGGAAATTACACGAGAGCCCTTCATAATCTCGGCAAGGGCGAAATCGTTGAACCCCACAAACATCCCAAAGCGAACGAATATTTAATAATCATAAAAGGCAGACTGATGGTATGGGCGGGAGGAAATATTTACATTGTCGGCTCCAATCCCCCGGACACAAAAGAATCTGAAGCGGCTTTTGACCTTCTACAATTCCCCGCCGGCACCATACACGCCGTTAAGGCGATGACTGATGTCAAATATCGCGTCTATAAAGACGTGAAAAACGACAGAACGATAAAAGAAAAAAACATTACAATAGACTGGTAAACTCCAGCCGATAAAAACCGAAACCCCGCCTTCGCGGGGTTTTTAAATTACGCTAAATATTTGTCGCGTTGCTCTTGTGCGACAAATCATTAAAAATAGCACTGGCATCTCTTAAATCTCCGGCAACAAAAATAAATTTTTTTAATTTACCCATTTCTCCTTTTGGAGATAAAAATGATATAACGCGGCCATTTTGCTCGCAATTAACTAAATTATGTTTATATATTACAATTTCTTTTTTTGAAGAAAACCCCTGTGTTCTTTCCAACAAAAAAAATACCGCAACCCATATCAATAAGCCAACCATTATCCGCGCAAAATCGTTGCTGACTAAAAAATCCGGCAACAAAACCAACAACATTAATCCGGTAAGAAAACCATACAAAGAATAAAATATAAAAGAAAACAAAAAAATAAAAATAACCACAAAGAAAAAAGAAAATAAAATATTGGCATAAACATCCGGGCGCGGCCGGCCATAAATTTTTATTTCATCATTTGTTTCATCACCGGTCAAAATACGCCCCTTGCCCAAAAAACCGGAACCATCAACGGTAAGCCATGTCCCGAATTTAATAAAATATTCCATGACAACAATTATGTCAAAAAACGGTATTAATAAAAAATTTTTAAATTTTTACTTGTTATTTTTTATTTGTTATTTGTTACTTTCAGAACCTCTTCCGCTTTTTTTAAGTCCTCGGGATATCCTATCGGAACCCACAAAGAAGATCTGACGGCGTATATCTTATATTTTTTTATCATATCAGAAACCGCCTCGCTCAAATAATACTTGCCCGAAGCGCTCACTTTGGGAGAAAAATCAAAAATTTTTTTATCAAGAAGCATCGCGCCGGAGCTTACCATATTCGATTTCGGTCTCACGGGCTTTTCGATTATTTTTCTAATACTATTGTCCTCGTTTAAAGAAACTACTCCGAATTTTTCCGGTTTTTCAGCTTCACTGATGAGAAGCCCGAGGTCGTAATTCAATAATCCGCTTATCCCTTTCCCGCCATGTATGTCATCCGCGTAAAACAAAAAGAAACGCTCTCCTTTTTCAAGGAATGGCTCGCATTTTTTTAGCGCGTCAAAAGTGCCGAGCTTTTTCTCTTGTTCAATATATTTTACTTGCCGGCCCAAAAAATTCTTCCCGCAATAATTTTTTATCTTGTTCCCCAGATAACCAACAACCACCAAAAGTTCGCCGGCTTCTTTGGGTAATACCGAAACAAGATGCTCGATAATGGGTTTTCCCGCCACTTTTAAGAGCGGTTTGGGCGTATCTAGTGTTAACGGCCTCATTCTCATTCCCTCGCCCGCCGCCAAAATTACAGCACGCATATATAAGATAACGCTGATAAATAATCCGAGAAACTATATAAATTATAACGCCACCGGATAGAAAAATGTAATGACGACTCGATGTATTGCGACACGACCTCAAAAATGTTAGGTTAAATTCAAACAAAATGGCAATTTGAAATGCGCGAAACACAACAAGGAGAGATGTTATGGACAATCAGTGGAGAAATTTTTTAATTTCTGTTTTGGCGGTTATTGTCGCATTCTTTGTCGGTATCGTTTCGGGCTTTTTGTACACCGCCAAAAATCTGGCGCCGGGGTGGTCTGACACATATTTCGCCGGAAAATTTATGGATTCCGTCTACCAAAAAACGAATGAGCTCAGCCGAGAAAGCTTTCACTATAGCCATACTATTTATACCACCGTTTACGGTCCCGCCATCGAGATAAATGCCGGCGAAACCGAAATAATTATCAATATTCGGGAAGAAATCGCCTTTAAAGTTCTGGGTATACCGGAAAATGGTGTTTACGGCGAGGAAAAATGGGGAAATGTCGAATCATTGACGGAAGAAACGGCCAAAAAAATTCTGAACGCCCAACCAGATTAAACGCAAAAATACGTATGATAAAAAGCCCGGCTTAAAGCCGGGCTTTTCTTGTCTTAAACCACCGGCCGGCAAAAACCGGACGGGGGTTTATTTTTAAGATTTCCTAACAAAAATATTTATATACTTCTCCGAAATATCCCGTTGCGTTGTACGCGCACAAATCGCAATAATCCATTTCGGAAACCAAAAAGCCGTGCAGAAAATTCCAAAAATCATTTTCTTTTTCTAAAGAAAATATTTTTTTCGGGTTATCGGCAAATTTCGGCGCCACATCAACGCTTTTAAGCTCGCGTTCCAAAAAATAATAATCTAAAACCGCGTCAACGAAAATGTCTATATTCAAAAGACGCCTAACGCTGAAAACAGCCGGTTCCCCGTTGTCTTTTTTATAACGTAAACACTCCAAATGATCAGAAATAACGGCTCTTCTGAAAGTATGCGTCTGTTCCTTGGTTTTTAAACCCATCCTTTTTTCAACAAAATCAACCATCTGCAAATCAAAAGAAAACATACTCATTCCATGACGCTCAATCCCGCGGAGCCACGATCTTACATTGCAATAATCATCCGAAAACCAATTTTCAATATGACATATTGTATTAACATATTTTATAATCTCACAAACTAAAGCGCCCGAAGTTTCCGGATAGTGTCCATAACCTTTATAACTTAAAAGTGCCGGTAAAATATCAACGCGCAATATTCTAAAAATATCGCTTTTCAGCCCGTCTGAAATACTTTCATTGTCTATGATATACCGCAGATAATATTTATCGCAGCATGAAAGCGGATTTAAAAGAGCTTGGAGAAAGGCGATATGAAACTTCGACCTCGGATTATCCATCCAAAAATTTCTGACTTTTGGCGGAACGAATCTTGATTGCCCCACAAGCGCCTCAATAAAATTAGTCAAACTGCCTTCGTTTTGTTCGCATTCTGAAGCCCTACCACTCTTCTTGCCCATGGCCTGCTCCTTCCTTTTGCCTTGTTTGCCGGCCCTACCCATAACCCGCGCCCATCGCGGATATCAAGGCCTGCCGGCATATTATTGTCAAAAAATCAATAAAATAATACGATTTAAAATAAAATTTGTCAAATAAAAACCCCGCCTTCGCGGAGTTTTCTATTTTCTAGATCCTATTTTCCAGATTCCGGAATCATTCCACGGTTACGCTTTTCGCCAAGTTACGGGGCTTATCCGGATCATAACCCCTCAAAACTGCCATATGATAAGCGAAGAGCTGAAGAGGAATAACATTTGTCGCGGGTGAAATCTGCGGCAGATTTTTGGGAACATAAAACACGTCATCCGCGGCTTTTGCTACGGCTTTATCGCCCTCTTCGGCTATGACAATAACGGGGCCTCCCCGCGCTTTTATTTCCTGGATATTTGAGAAAACTTTTTCGTATGTTTCCGAGTCTCTGGAACCCATTATCACTATTGTCGGAAAATTTTCGTCAATCATGGCCAAAGGACCGTGCTTCATTTCTCCCGCCGCGTATCCTTCGGCGTGAATATACGAAACTTCTTTCAGTTTTAGAGCGCCTTCAAGTGCTATCGGATAATTGTAATTCCTTCCCAAATAAAGAAAATTATTGAAACGGGAGTACTTTTTTGCAAGTCTTATTATTTCTTTTTCTTTTTTTAGAATGCCCCGCGCTTGATACGGAATAAGACGGATGCCTCTTATAATCTCTTTCGCTTCGTCTTTTGAAAGATTCCGCTCTCGTCCAAAATACAAAGCATAAAGAAAAAGCACGGCAAGCTGGGAAGTAAAAGCCTTAGTTGAGGCGACTCCTATTTCCGGGCCGATGTGGTTGTAGACGCCAGCCTCGGTTTCGCGCGCTATGGAAGAACCGACGGAATTTACAATACCAAGAGTCAAAAGGCCCTTTTCCTTCGCAAGGCGCAAAGCCGCCAAAGTATCGGCGGTTTCGCCCGACTGCGATACCGTAAGAAGCGCGTCCGTTTTATTAAAAGGGTTTTTCCTGTATCTTAATTCCGACGCGAGTTCCACTTCCGCCGGCAATCCCGCAATATCTTCAAAAAGATATTTGCCGACCATCCCGGCATAATAAGCCGTGCCGCAAGCAGTGATGACAACCCGCTTTATGCTTTTTGTTCTTTTTCCTATTACATCGAGCCCACCGAGCTTTGCCGCGCCCTCATCGTCCAAAATCCTGCCTCTCAATGTGTCGGTTATGGAATCGGGTTGTCTGTGGATTTCCTTTAGCATAAAATGCGGAAAACCTTCTTTTTTCGCTTGTTCGCAATCCCAATCTATCGTATCAACGCTTTTGTTGCGACTCTTCTTTTTCAAATCATAAAAACTGAAATTTCCGGGAGTCAGAACCGCGACCTCATCATCGTCAAGATACACGACTTTTTTGGTATATTCCGTGAGAGCCGAAGCGTCCGAAGCGAGAAAATATTCTCCGCCGGACAAACCGATAATCAAGGGAGATGAACGCCTCGCCGCGATAATTTTATCGGGCTCCTTAAGAAAAATAACCGCAATTGCGAAAGTTCCTTTTATGTAATTTAGGGCGTCAATCACCGCGTCTTCCGCGGTTTTCGCCTTGTCAATGTGCCTTTCGATGAGATGCGCCAAAACTTCCGTATCGGTTTCCGAAGAAAAACGGTGCCCTTCCCGCAAAAGGACTTCTTTGAGATAGGCGTAATTTTCTATGATGCCGTTATGCACCACGAAAATTCTTTTGGAGCAGTCAAAATGAGGATGCGCGTTGGCCTCCGAGGGAACGCCATGAGTAGCCCAGCGGGTATGCGCTATGGCGCAGTAACATCCGCTTTCCGAACCGGACATGGCATTTTTCAAATTAATAACCTTGCCGACGGTTTTTTTCAGACACAAAACCGGATTTTTCCGGCTGCCGGAAATCGCGCAAATCCCCGCGGAATCGTATCCGCGGTACTCCAATTGTTCAAGGCCTTTCAAAGCCACTTCTATCGCGTTATTTTTCCTGCCTATATAACCTACTATTCCGCACATAAAAAATCTCCTTTCTTATCCATTAATTATAACCTATCCGGATATTTTTTGTTTTCTGGACAAAAAATTTTTTTGCAGTTGAATTTTTTGCTAACCCTGATTCTGTATAACATTTTCTCTCGCCTGTTCACCAATATTTTCTCGTGATTTACTTATTCCAAATAATTCGCCGGGATCCTTCGGACAAATGCAAAAAATTCAACCATATGAGATAAGACGACAGAAAAACACCGCTCGATAATTATTTACTTTTGTTAATAATAAACTCTCTAAAAAACTATTAACCGCTTATTTTATCCGTCGTAATAATATCCTCAAAACCCTTTTTGAAACATCAGGGGGAGTCTTTTCAATATAAAAAGAGGGGGTATAGAAGTTTCCCCCTGCAGAAATAAAAATGAAGATTAAAC
>CAZVBU010000034.1:0-7031 GCA_964625935.1 uncultured Candidatus Saccharibacteria bacterium | reverse complement strand
TTATCTTTTTTGTTTTTATATATTCCTCAATTTTTTCCGCGATGCCTTTCCCGATACCGGGAATATTAAGGAGAGCTCCAAATCCTCCTTTGGAAAAAATCTCTCCGATATCTTCATTGAGTTCGGAAATCGAATTTGCCGGGTTCTCATAAGCGCGCGGTTTGAAAGCCACTCCATCCATTTCATAAAGCTCCGCCATTTCTCTGAAAATTTTTGAAAGCTCGCTATTGATCATAATTGCATTATATATTAAAATATATATTAAAAAATATATGAACCAAAAAATAAAAACATCCGCCAAAAGAGTAATTTTAGCTCTGCTTATTATTATAATAATATTTTACTCGTATCTATTTTGGAAATTATCAGGCACATCATATCACTTTACAACCGGACAAATAATTAAAATGTTATTAACATGGAGCCCTGCGGAATTAGTAGACAGAATTTATAATACATGGAGCGCCGACTATCTTTACGACAAAAATATAAAACCGACCTCCGAGTTTACAACAACAAAAGACCAACTGGAAAAAATCTTAAAAAAAGACATAATTCTACACGACTGCACAATTCATTTTGATGATACCGGCAATAATATAATTATAAATAAAGGAAATTTTCTTTTAAAAGAACAAAATAATTATTATTTGTTTGATTATTATATTTACCAAAAAGAAACAAAGGCAATAAAATCATATGAAACAGATCACAAAGCCGGATTAGAAATTTATAAAAATCCGAAAATCATATCGGAAGAAACAATAAATAAATACAAAACATTCATGGAGGCAACTTTAACCGCCGAAAAAAAATTCAAGCTGGAAAAAGAAGACAAAAAAGAAAATCTAATAATTACCTTCAGCCGTTTTGCAGACGAAAACATAATTCAATTAGGATACAAAGGTTTTATAACTCCGTCACGAAATATCTTTTTCGATAACAACGGAAATATAACAAATAACTACCGACTAACCACACCGCCAATAAAAAGTTCCGATAATCGATAAAAAGACTTATAAAATAAGCCCAAAAGTCATCTTTCTTAAAAACAAACTTATCCACAAAACATTTTTTGCCGGTTTGCCGCCAAAGCAGTATAATGTAATCAGATAAGTTACAGTATTTTGTCAGATAAGTTTTAGAGATGGAGACAATTCTCCAAAGTGTCCCGGCGCTTCCCACGCGAAGCTGGGAACATATTATTTCGTCGCGAGAATTTCGCCATCTTAAAACTCATCAGAGTTATAGCATCTTGAAAACCCCCGGGTAAACACTAAACAAAAAAGCCCCTTATCGGGGCTTTTGTATTTTTATAAATTTTGTACTTTTGCAAAAAATAAAAAACTCCGGACAAAAATCCGGAGCAGTAAAAATTTAATTTATTTTACAATCGTTCCGCCGCCCAAGTTTTCTATTGTTTTCTTCAAATCGTCTTCTCCGGCGGCAAGTTCGGCTTCAAGTTCCATAGCCGCTTCCTTGGCCTGCTTTTCGCGCAAAGAAATTTCGTCCATCGGCACGGCATCCTCTTTGATAACAAGTGGCTTTGCGTAAGCGCCGGAATTTGAAATACTTTCCGCTTGTTGCGGGGGAAGCGACTGCGACACCTGCTCTTGCGGCTGAACAGGGCTTCCGAAAATATTTCCAACAGGAGGAAAAACGGACTGTTTTGACACCGGGGTTTCGACCGGCGCCGGTTGTTGTGGCGCGGCGGCTACGGAAGACGGCTCGGAAACAACGTCCTCGTCAGACCGCGGTGTTTCATCCTCAACAATGACCGGTTCGGAAGAAGTATCCGACGGGGAGAAAACACCCGAATCCCGTTTCGTGTTCACTAAGCCGGCAATTTTATCTAAAAAACCCATATAATATAAATTGAAAGACAAAAAACCAAAAATCTTGAATTTATTATAACATGCTGGAAAACCAAATAAAATTACCCTGTGATTATTGTGTAAATTTCGTAAAATACGGCAGAAACAAGCGCCACCCAAGACAAATACAAAGCGGAAAAATTCAGCGACTTCATTTTTTGAAACAACACGGGGCCTCTTTTTTTTGCCATCAAAATTATAAAACTTCCCATTATACCGGTGCCGACCGAACCCACCGCGGCGATAATCTTGGAAAAACTATCGATACCCAAAAGAAATAAAACTATGGCGGGGACAAAAGTCGCCAGCCAAGCGGAAAATTTTGGCATCCCCCAGTCATATGAAAAATGAAGTCTTAAGTCCACACCCATGGCAAGATAAGAAGTAAAGACCGCCAAAAAACCTATAACCGAACCGATGGAGATCAACCGGCTACCCAAAATACCGGCGAGACCGGACAAGCCGTCCTCGCTTGTTGAAGCGCCACTCAGTCCGTAAACCACTAAAATAAACATCCAATAAAGAACAGCCGCGAAAAACAAACTTGCGACAACGATTTTTTTTAGCGCGCTCCATCCTTTTTTTATCGAAAGATCACGCACATCAGGTATCGCCGAAAGACCCGACAAAGCAAAAACCCACACGCCGTAAGGAAAAAACCAACTCGCGTCCGAAAAGCCGCTTTTTGAAAAATCGAAATTTCCCCACTTGATGTCCGGCAAAGCCGTAAAAAATAAAACTATGATAAAAACAAAAATCGGCAGAGATAAAAAGAAGTTTATCTCTGCCACTTTATCCAACTTCAAAAAAAGAAAAAAAGAAGTTATGAGAAAAAACAAAATAGAAAATCGGAAGGACGACAGCGCGGGATACAAATTATTCAAAAAAATTCCGGCCAAAACGGAATACGCCAGCATGGAACCGTAAAAAGAAAACACGTTGGCGGCGATAGCCGCGTAACCGGCGCGTTTGCCCAAAAACATCTTTGAATAACCGGCAAAACGATGATTGCCCGAAACATCATAAATTACTTTGGAATAAAGCCAATGAAGATACAGCATCAGGAAAAAAGCAAAAACAAAATTAGCAATCCCCCAAAACAATCCGGCTTTCATCACTGAATACGGCAAAGCAAACATTCCCGCGCCAAAAATAAGTCCCAGAAGTATCCCTGTTCCTTTTATATAAACGAAGGTCATTTTTTCACCGGCTCTTTATTGCTTTCTTCAAAAACTTTTTCTTTGAACAAATCCAAAAGATAGAGAACAATAATCACCAAAGCCGTAGAAAAAACCGCCAAATAACGAAGCCCCATGCCAACCGCCATGCCTATTGCCGCAGTTACCCAAATTCCGGCCGCGCCGGTAAGCCCCCTAACTTGGTTCTCCTTCATGAATATAAGCCCCGCGCCCAAAAATCCGACTCCTACGACTATCTGACTTGCTATCCGCGAGGGATCATACCCTACTATCTTACCCACCGCGTCATATCCGTGGAAAGATAAAATCGTAAAAAGAGCCGAACCAGCCGCCACAAGAGAATATGTCCTTAACCCAGCCGCTTTGTGGCGGTGTTCGCGCTCAAAACCTATCGACATGCCAAGCACTGTAGCTAAAACAACATTTCCGAACATTATGAGCGTTTGTGAAAGATCCATATGTTTCGCGAAATAAAAAAATTATTAAAACAATTAATATCTTACCGGATCCGGACTCAATTTGTCCTTCTCGATAAGTTCCAATACTTTTTCAACCAGGGTCTTCGGATCGGAATCGTATACTATTTTCCCCGGCCCCCTGTGCGATTTTTCGACTATGTTCATGATTTCGTCTGCTGTTCCTCCACTACCGATTAAAACACCTATTGGTTTTTCGTCTTCAAAAGAAATTGTAAACTCATTCAAAGTTCCCATTCTTCCGCACCCGACGATAACCGCGTCCGCCGAACGCGTCAAAAGCAAATTTCTCCCCGAATAACCGAAGCCGGTATAAATAATCATATCCATATATTCGGTCGGCAATTGGTACTTGCTCTTGTGCTCTTTTTCGGAATATGCCGGCGAAAGACCGATTGATATTCCACCGACTTCTTTCGCGCCCTTTGCCGACCAAAAAGGAAAACCTGTCGTGGCGCCGGTCACCAAAACCGCCCCGTGTCCGGCTATCTGCCTGCCCAACTCCATGGCCTTTTCAAGCGCCGCTTCTGCGCAATGTCCCGTTTCGGCGGCGCCGGAAACACATATTTTATGCTTTAAATAAGAATTTGAAATAAGTTCTTTCTCCATATTTATAATATTAACCTTAATAAAAAAAGAGGCAACGCTTAAAAAAACCGCCTCAGTTCAAATCAAAAACATCCCCTATCTTCGGACCCAAAGCATCTATTCCCAAATAATCCTTTATTCTCTGAACAAAATGCAGGACCGATTTCGGCTCCCCTTGAACGACAAAAACCTTCTTGAGGCCGGAAATTCCATCGACAAAATCAAACAATCCTTCTTTATCAGGATGCGCGGAATAGGACTCTATTTTTTCTATGCGCGCGTTTACCGGAACCGTATCTCCGTGTATCGTGACAGTGCTCGCTCCCTCTTTCAGAATACGGCCCAGGGAACCGGCCGCCTGATAGCAAACGAGAAGAAGCGTGCTGTTTTTATCCGGCAAATATCTTTTTTCGTGATGCACTATGCGCCCGCCGTTGGACATCCCCGAACCGGCAATTATTATTTTGGGGGGAGGAATATCATTTATCGCTTTCGATTCTTCCGAAGTCAGGGAAAATTTGAGTCCCGGGAATTTAAAAACATCATCACCGGAATTTATCACATACTTCGCGCTTTTATTGAAATATTCTTCGTATTTTTTGTAAACCTCTGTCGCTTTTATCGCCAAAGGACTGTCCAAAAAAACCGGAACCCGTGGTATTCTGCCGTGCTCGACAAGATCATTAAGCTCGAAAAGAAGCTCCTGTGTTCTCTCGATGGAAAAAGCCGGTATCATCAATGTTCCGCCCATTTTAATTGTATTTTCGACAACACGCTCCAATTTCAGCTTCCTCCCTTCTTTGTCTTCATGAAGCTTATTGCCATAAGTACTTTCCACAAGAAGGTAATCGGCTTCTTTAATGGGATGTATCTCTCTCAAAAGTGGAGTCGGCGGATTCCCCAAATCTCCCGAAAAAACGATTTTTTTGCCATCGGCGATAATTTCAATCATGGCCGAACCGAGAATATGGCCCGCGTCTCTGAACGTTATTTTTATGTCTCCGACGGAAAACTCTTTATCGTACTCAACCGGATTCCATAAATCCATCGCCTTTGCAACGTCATTTTCATCGTAAAGAAGGTCCAAATCGGCGTCTTTTATTTCTTTCGCGAGTACGCCCATGCTGTCAATAAGCATAAGTTCGGCGAAATCACGCGTAGGATATGTGGAAAAAATTTTTCCCTTAAAACCGCTTTTCACAAGCCTGGGAATACGGCCCACATGGTCAAGGTGCCCGTGTGTCACGAATAAAGCGTCTATTGTTTTAACATCATAAGGAAAGGGTTCCCAATTATTTTTTTCAAACGATTTAGTCCCCTGAAAAAGTCCGCAATCCACCAAAAATCGCCCCCCTTTTGTTTCTAGAAGATAATTGGAACCTGTTACGTCCTGAGCCCCGCCGTGAAAAGTTAATTTGGCCATAATAATTAATTATACGATAAAAAAATGATATTAAAAATCCCGCCTGCGCAACGCAAACCGGATTTCTAATGGCTATCCAAAGGCGTGCTTTTAGCTATACGCCAGGTGGGTGCCCGCAAGGCAAAACCCCGAACGAATCAGCAGCTCTGCCAGATATAAGGCTCCCTGAATTTGCAATTTGACCTAAAAGCTTCGCTTTGAATAGCTGACTTCAGTATAACAACGAATGATTAAGATTCAAACAAAAAATGTGAACAACTATTCGAGTATGCCGTCCAGGTTTACATCGTAAAGAATCTCTTCCTGCACGAGCCGATAATTTATTATTTCATCCTCGCTAAACCAGTGGTTTATTTCATTTTGCGCTTCCTCGACGGAACCGGAAGCGTGCACCAGATTTCTGATGCACCTTGAATCGGTATCCGACATGGGGTATGAATCCATCACGTAATCTCCTCTTATCGTACCGACATCTGAAGAAAACGGCTCCGTGCTTCCGACAAGTTTTCTCACAACCTTCACGGAATGCGCCCCCTGCCAAACCATGGCGATAACCGGACCGGATGTCATAAAAACAATAAGTTTTTCAAGGACAACTCTGGTTATTTCAAGAGGGTCTTCGGAGGGCGGCTTCTGGCCTTTCTCTTGATAACTTTTGATTGTTTTCTCTCCGGTAACGCGGCGCCAATTCGGGTCAAGTGTGTAATGCTTTTCCATCATATCTTTTGTCGGCACAACCATTTTTAAAGCGACAAGCTTCATTCCAACGCGCTCCAATCTTTTGATTATTTCACCAATGAGAGAGCGCTGAATCGCATCCGGTTTTATAAGAACCAAAGTTCTTTCGTGCTTAAAATGGTCTTTATTATTTTGGTTTTTGTTTGCCATTGTTTTAGAAATTAATTATTTCCAATAATATTGATTTTGTGTTTTAACTGTTTTTTATAAAATCCCTTGTAAATTCAAAATCTTACGAAATCACATAAAAATATGATAAACAATAATAAAAACCAAAGCAATAACCAAAAGGGCTAACGGATGTTAGATGATAGATGTTAGATGTTAGAAAACAGTCAAAGTAAAATACCAAATTCTAATGTCTAAACGCAAAATAAACGCGAAGCGCCAAAACATCAAAAAAAACAAAACCGAAAGTTTTTAAACCCGCGAACTCAAATCCGCCTTCGTTTTTAGAAAACGAAGGCGGAGAATCGTCGCGTGTATTTCGGTTTCTACTCAACCAAAAATTCGTTGGCGAAATCGTCTATGCCGCCGATTTGATTTTTTGATATTCCTAAAATATACAGCAATTCAACGGTATCGGAGAAATCAACGACATTTTCATATCTGCGCGGAATAAAATAACTGAAAGCGGACCTCCAGCCGGAGCCGTATTTGGAATTACTTTCCGCGACGCTCCTAAACCATCCGTTATCACCCTGACACAAATCAGCTGTTCCGTTATCATCGT
>CAZVBU010000033.1:0-7429 GCA_964625935.1 uncultured Candidatus Saccharibacteria bacterium | reverse complement strand
ACCGGCTCTTACAATGCCACGACAACCGTGAGAAATACCGGAAACGCGAATATTGACGTGGAACTTTCCGGAACGGACATGACGGGTGGCATTAGCAGTATCGATGTCGGAGAACAGAAATACGCCACTTCGACTTTCGTTTACGGCGCCTGCTCCATTTGCGAGTTTTTGACCGGAAGCGATGAGCCTTTTGAGTTAGATTTGTCGAAGCCCACGTCCACATCAACTCCGATAACCGACGATATCTATTGGGGACTTAATGTTCCTGTCGGCACAGGGGCTGTAACGCATACGGGATTAAACACGTTTACCGCCGTGTCGGATTAATTTTATTTGAAATGAAAAAAAGTTTTTTTACCAAAAGAATATTTTTTGCCGGAGCGTTTTTCGCGGTTTTGATTTTGGTTTCCGCGGCCGCGACTTACTTTTGGTCCGAAAAAGACACTGCCGAAACTTTTCCGGCCAGATTCGTCCAGGCTTACAATGTTTATCTGCAGGCGGCGAAAGAGCATGAAGACGCGGTGCGATTGCTCGCGTCTTCCGCGAATGATCATTTAAGGAAGGCCAATCTTTCCCTAACCACATCTTTGGCTTCGGGAGTTGACGGCGCGACAAGGGAGCGCGTTTCAAAAGAAGGATTAGAGAATCTCGCCGAAATAGAAAAACAAATAGATATTGTGGGAGAAAGGGCTGTTTTTGCCGATTCGGCCATTTCCGACATGAAAATAATAGCGGAGAATATAGAAGATGACGAAATGCGCGATATTGCCTTTGATATTGTGTTTCTGGCGCGTGAAAAATACGAGAATATCTCGGATATAAGAGGCCTTTCTTACCGCGCTAATTCCGAAACCGAAGATATTTTCAAACGCATAATCAAAGACGGGGGCGAGCTTACCGGCGAACACTCTTCGGTTTTGAATGAAATGCTGCCGGAAATCGAAAAGCGCTATGATGAGAAAATGGATTTTTATAACGGACTTTCCGAACTGGACAGGCAAATCGGGGAAAAATATGAAATTTTTAAGAATAATTTGTAGGCGAAGCGTAAATTATGAATTATGAATCATGAATAAAATTATTTTCTTGCCCCTTTTTTTATAAAAATGTTAAAATTAAGCCATGATTAAAATAATAAAAATATTTATTTCTTTGTCGGCCTACGTTTTTGATTCCGCGGTTGACGCATTAATCAATCATTTTTGGGTCATTAAGAAAAATTTCGGCCTTTTTTTCGGCATTGCGTTGTTTTTTCTCGGTGTTTTCGGTTTTTCGAGCGGGAAATATTGCGACGGCAACGCCGCCGACTATTTGTCGTGCACACGGCCTTCTACCTATTATTATTACGACACTCTTCACATCGCCTACATTATTATAGGGGCTTTTTTGGTCATGGTCTGGTTTTTGAGGAAAAAAGCCACTCGTCAGTAATAAATGATAAAGAAATACGGTATTAAAATAATTGTCATTTCCGGAACTTTGCTTGCCCTGCCGGCCATTGTTCTTTACGCACAGTACACGGGCCAGGCTCCCGTTGTTTCGAATGTTGAGATTACGGAAGTTTCCGATTCCAAGGTTGTCATAGAGTGGGAAACCAATATCGAAACTGATTCCACGGTAAATTACGGCTTAAACGAATATCACGGCATAATGCGCGATCCTTTGCCGAACAAAAAGAAACACAAAATAGAGATAGATAAGCTTGAGCCGTCTACCACATACCATTTCAGAGTTGTTTCTTCCGACGCGGGTGGAAACAAAACGGCTTCGGGCGGATTTGTTTTTACGACGGGGGGTATAAAGAAGATACCCGGCATAGAAGAAGTAGCAAAAGAAGGCGGCGAAAAAGAAAAAGCGCTAGTTGAAAAAGTTTTTTACGCCCTTGAGCAGATTTCCACCCCGGGCGCCATAGAGCTTATAGCCGATAAAGTTCAGGAAGTCGCGAAAAAAATACTTGTTCCGCCTTTAATAATCGGAGCGCCGAAAGTCGTGGCCGAAACCGACTCCGCGAAAATCAGATGGGTTACGGACAGGGAATCGGGGACAATGGTTTATCTTGTGCCGGACTCGGAGTATGACGAAAATTCTTCCGATCCTTACACTCTTTCCCAGGGCGATCCTGACGAGAGGGTTACCGAACATGAAATAACAATTATCGGACTTAAACCCGCGTCAAAATATCATTTTCAGGTTGTTTCCGAAGACGATACGGGGCTTCAGGGGAAATCCATTGACGATATTTTTCAGACAAAATCGGTTCTCCCTGTTATACGCAATTTGAGGATAATAAAAGTCGAAGAAACTTCGGCGACTCTTTCGTGGAGTACCGATTTGCCGGCTTCTGGCGAAGTGGAATACAAGAACTTACGCAATAATTCCACAAAAACGGCTGGCGACCCTTTATTTGCCGTAAGCCACACGGTCAAGCTTGTCGATTTGGAATTCGGCACCAAATATTCGGTTTTTGTTAAAGCGAAAAACGAAGCGGGGGACGAAGTAATGAGCGATCCTCTCGCTTTTACCACGGTTAAGGATGAGGTCGCGCCGATAATATCGAAAGTCACGAACGAATCGACGCTTTTCCCCGGCGACGAAGTGAAAATCCAGACACTTGTGGGTTGGCAGACCGATGAGCCGTCTTTTTGCCAGTTTTTCTATACGCAGGGGCTGGGAAGGGGCGGGGCGGAAAAGGGGGATTCGCTTTTGAAAGAAACCGAACCGACCGTACCGCATGTGCAGGTTATAATTGGTTTGGCGCCGGCAACGGTTTATAGTTTTTGGGTTATATGCGATGACATATACGGCAACAGCACGCGGTCGGAAAATTTCGTGCTGTTTACCCCGCGGAAAGAAAAGAGCATTATCGATATAATCCTTGAAAACTTTGAAGCGACATTCGGCTGGGTTAAGAATATTAATCAATAAAAATCAAAAATTAAAATGCAAAAGGCAAAATTACAAATCAAAATTCAAAAAAGATTTAAGATTTAAGAATTGAATATTGGAATTTATTTGGTTATTTTAATTTCGTGCATCGTAATTTATTTAGAATTTTATATTTAGTTTTTTTTAATTTTTATGGCGAAACCGATAATTGAAGCGAGAGATATGGTAATCGTGTATAACAAAGGACTTCAGAATGAATTCCTGGCTCTTAAGAATGTCAGCGCGCAGATATATGCGAGAGAATATATTATTCTTTTCGGCCCTTCGGGTTGCGGAAAATCCACGCTTCTCTATTCTATTTTGGGCGGCTTGCCGCCGGCTTCCGGACAAATGCTCATAAAAGGAGAAAGTATTTATGATTACAAGCCGATGGAAATGGTTGAATACCAGAGAAAAATCATAGGTATTATTTATCAGGCGTTCAATCTTATCGGTTCGATTAACGTTTTGGATAATGTCGCGTTGCCCCAGATATTCATGAATGTGCCGGTAAAAGAACGGGAAAAACGGGGCAGAGAGCTTTTGAGAAAATTTGGGATAAATGAAATCATTGAGAAAAAAATTCCCGCGAACATGTCCGGCGGACAGCAACAGCGCGTCGCCGTGGCGCGCGCCATGGTCAATGACCCGGAGATACTTTTGGCCGACGAACCTGTTGGTAACCTCGATAGCATTTCCGCCGAACAGGTTATGAACAAGCTCGAAGAAATAAACATGAAAGACAGAAAAACCGTTATTCTTGTTACCCACGACGCGAAATATCTTCCCTACGCTCACCGAGTTTTTTATATGAAAGACGGCGCCTTAAGAAGAATAGTTATTAATCCGGAAAAAGAACAAATAAAGCGCGTAAAGCCGGGCGAAACGATAGTTACTGAGATTGAGCAGTTGGCAAGAATGTATCCATATTCCGAACCTTTGGAACTTAAAGTAAAAAGCATTGTCAATTTTTTGACGCAGGATATGGGGTTTACGCAAATCCAGCGTCTGGAAAAAGCCGTTTTGGCGGTGCTTGCCGGCAAGCTGAGCAAAGATATGTTCTACGAATATTTGTTAAAACCGGTATCGCGCGGCGGAGTGGGAATCGACGCGGGGCCGGCGAGCCAGATGTCCGACAGGATGGAAAAAATAATTATTCAATCCCAAAATATCAAGAAATACCGGAATCTTACTCATCAGGATCGTTTATTTTTGAACCAGTATAAATTTATCGAGAGGGTTTTTGATTTTATAAAGAACGAATGCGGTTTGAGTATGACTTCCGATTTATCGAAGGCTTTAAGCAACGCGATTTCAGAGAGGGTGGGAGGCATCATTACAAGAGAAGAATTCGAGCAAAGAATGGTTTTGCCGGTTAATTTGGGCGGACTCGGATTTGAAGAAAAAATGATGATACTTATAGCAAGGCACTTGGAAAAGCTTATCGCGCAAGGGGCATATATAATAGGAGAAGCCGTGCACTAGAAACAAAATCCAAAATGCAAAAATGCAAAAGTCAAAATTACAAATTAAAAGTCAAAATTATCCCGATTTACTTTTTAATATTTAAAATAATGTAATCGCGGCCTAATGCTCGGTCGAGCACGGCTTAGAGATCCTCGATTTCTTTATTGTAATTATATTAATGAAAAATCGGGAGTAAATAGAAATTATATAAACAAATTCGAAGTTACAATATCTAAACACTAGCCAAATTTTAAATGTCAAATTTCCAATGTCAAATCAAGCCTAAAATCCAAAATCCAAATGAAAAATTACTCCGATTTTCGGAAAAAAATAATTTGATATTTAATAATTTGGATTTGATTGGAAATTTGTCATTAGGATTTGGGCATTATTGTTAAAAATTGTTTACGATTAAAAAATTATCTTTCGATTTCGCTCGGGATAAACAAATAGAATATAATAAATAAAATATGAAATTACAGGACGTAGGAAGACTTTCAACCAGGATGTTTAAAACAAACGCCTCGCGCACGTGGCTGACGATTTTGGGTATGGGCGTCGGCACAAGCGCCGTTGTAGCTCTTGTCGGGTTGGGATACGGTCTTCAGGGGATGCTTCTTGAAAAGCTTGTTTACGGCGAGACTCTTTTGAGCATGAATGTCTCTAGCCCGCCTTCGAAGATAGTTGTTTTGGACGAGGCGCACTTAAGGAATTTTTTGGCCATTCAGCACGTTAAAGACGTATCTCCTCTGGCCAGTTTTTCGGCCATCATCACCTATGAAGGATTTAGCGGAAATATAGTTTTGCAGGGAGTCAATCCCTCGTATTTCAAATATACCGGCATTAATGCCGTTGAGGGTGATTTGTTTACCGATAAAGAAAGCGGTGAAGACAGGAATAATGTTCTTGTTTCCATGGGCATGCTCAAATTGTTTGAGGTTGAAGATCCAAAATCGGCGATAGGCAAAAGAGTGAAGTTTAGGGTTTTGGTTTCTCGCGAGGGTAGCGAAGAACAGACCGAAATACCGCTGGAAAAAGAATACAGGATAAAAGGCGTAACCAGCGAAGAAGCTTCCATTTCCGCCATGATGACACTTGCCGAATTTTCTTCTTTGTTTAAGATTCCTTATTATGAGCGGGTCCAAGTCCGCGTTGATACAAGCGATTTTTTGAATACGGTTCAGGCGCAGATAGTGGAGGCCGGCTTTACCGTTACCGCCTTGTCCAAAACCGTTGAGCAGGCAAATAAAATTTTTCAGGGTGTTCAGGCGGTTTTGGGTGTCTTTGGGGGGATAGCGCTTGTTGTGTCCGCCATAGGTATGTTCAATACAATGACCGTTACTCTTCTGGAACGCACTTCGGAAATAGGCATTATGAGAACCATCGGCGCGTCGTCGCGCGATATTATGATTTTATTCGTTTCTGAAGCCGTTATTATCGGTTTCTTAGGGGGCCTTATCGGTGTGGGGATTGGAGTGATAATAGGGTGGACGTTGAATATACTTTTAACTTTTGTGGCTTCAAAATTCGGCGGAACAGCAGTCAATCTTTTCCGTTACCCGTTCCTTTTCTTGGCTTTTATTATCATATTTTCGGGCGTTGTCGGGTTTATTACCGGTCTTTTTCCGGCACGGCGCGCGGCGAAACTCAATCCTTTGGATGCCATAAGATACAAGTAAATTCAGAACTCTAATAATCCAATAGCCAATATTCAATATCCAATTCAATAACTAATCAATTGAGTGTTAAAATATTGAGTATTGATTGAGCGTTGAGTATTGGATGTTGGATTTTTTTTGGTTAATTATATTGTTTTTTAGCATATTCGATGCCGTAAAACCGTAAATATCTTCCGTGGCGTTTCTAACGGGACTTATCCACATATTGTGGACAATTAATTAATGAAATTTTGCTATAATTAGCATATAAAAACGGGCCTTAGGTTTTTGCCAATAAAGCCAGTTTTTGCATCATTATGACCAGATTTATAAAAGAGAACAAAGAAACAGCTCTTTCTTCGTTTGTTTTCGTTTTGGTTGTAATCTTCGCGTTGGCTCTTGTTGATTTTTCGGGTGTTGATGTGATGAGGGCGCGCGCCGATGATTTACAAACGTCGGTTACGGTTCTCAATACCCCGCCGCAATGGGTTGGCGGTTCCGAAGGCAGGGAACAGACAGAGAGTTCGGCGACAAACCCAACAAACACGGGATCAAACGTGACATGGATAGGCACGGGCGATGATTCAAACAACGAGCCGTATTTTATGATTATTTGCGCGACGGATACTCCGCCCACGGCGCATTCCAACGCTCCGCCCACATGCGCGACTGGCGAAATAATGTGGGCCCGTTCGGCGACCACTACCGATAATACCCAATCCACGGCCGCGACCACAACAGTTGAGTTTTTTTCTCAGTTCGCCGAGCAGAATGACTGGTGGGCGTTCATTTGCGACGCCAATATAAATTATCCTCAATGCAATCCTACATACAGCCAGGGAAGCGGAAATTACGCTTCTCCCTTTAATGTTAATCACCGACCTTATTTTACGGGTTACTATGACGATTCTCCCAAAAATCCGGGCCAGATTGTTTCTTTTTACGCCACATCAAGCGACACTGATACCGTTGGCGGCGCGGATACGGTTCGCCTGTTTGTTTGCAAGGCGCAGGATTTCACGGGTTCGGCTTGCGGGGCAGGCGGGACATGGGCAACTTCAACTTTTTCGGCGTCAAATCCCGTCGCTACAACTTCAATTGATGTTCCTTTTCCTGATAACGATTACGCTGCTTACCTTTACATTGTTGACCAGCATGGTCACCAGGCGACAACCTCGCAGGGGCAGAATAGCGTTTTGACGGTTAATAACGTTGCACCGTCAATTACGGCTTCGGATATAGCTTTATTGGATACGGATGATGTGGGTAATTTGGAACTAACTAATCCAGGCGGTCAAACCAACGGCTTTGAAGTTCAGTTTACAATTACCGACAACAATAGTTGTATGACGGCCACATCGGCGAACGAGTTTGTGCTT
>CAZVBU010000032.1:0-7495 GCA_964625935.1 uncultured Candidatus Saccharibacteria bacterium | reverse complement strand
TTGAATTATTGGGAAAAAAGGTTCTAAATTCTTCTCACTCGCTTTATTATTGCGAAGATAAATGGATGTTTTATCTTCATTGCGTAAAGCATAACCTGCCTGTTCCGGAAACTTTTTTGATTCCCAGAATCGGTTACAACAGAGAAAAAATTTCTTCTTTGTTTGAAAAATCTCCTTTGGTTCTTAAAGCGTCTATGTCGCAAAGCGGTTCTGCCGTGGAAAAAGCCGACAATATGGAAGAGTTTGAAAAATATTGGAAGAAAATGGCCGCGGGCAATCCCGAATCTTCCATTGTGGCGCAGGAATATATCGCGGACGGAAACGGCAACGGAGACAAATATAAAAGTTATCGCGTGCTTCTGGCGGGCGGGAAAATTCTGCAGGCGGTCGCCAAATACGGGAAATCATGGAAAATTACCGGATATGAAGACTCGGAGCATTTCAGGCAGTTTGATATAGACAGCGATTTAAAGGATATTTGCGAAAAGGCGGCAAAAGTTTTGGGAATGGATTTGTGCGGGGTGGATCTTATAAACAAAAACGGCAAGTGGTATATCATAGAAGTCAATTCAAATCCAGGTTTTGATTTTATAGAAAGCGACAAGAAAAGATTGATTTCCGATGTCGCCGATTATTTGGCGGATGTTTTTAAAGCGACTATTGTAAAAAAATAATTTTTTAAATATTTCGGCATATAAAAAACCCGCCCATTGAGGCGGGTTTTTGATAAATTGGATCCGGTTTAGCGCACCACGCTACTGGACTCCGGTATGACCCGAAATCGTTTGCGTGTTCAGCTAGGAATGTGCCGGAAAGACCTTCGTTTCCTCGGGTTTTGTGACTTTCCTGGCGTCTGGCGCGTTAGGCACACCCTGGATATCCCGTTTGCACCGCGTCTTTCCTCTGCCCCGGTTTGGCTTTAAAAAGACGATACGGTCGGTTCCGTATTGACGGTTTGCGCTGCTCAGAGCCTCGAGGACTTGAATGGATTTTCTCTTTCTTCCGGACCCAAACTGTGAATTCTTCCGTTATTTTACCATTTTTTTCGTTTTCGGGACAGAATGCATAAGATTAGAATTATGAAACAGCAGATAAAGCTTAGGGTGGATATGGTTATAAACCAGAAGTCGGGAAGTATGAAAATGGAATACAAGAGAGTCACGAAAGTTGTCGCGGACCAAAGGATATATGAGTTTGTGTTGGCGCTGGGTTTTTTCTTTAAGAGATCTTTAATTGTCGGGAGATAAGCGATGGTGCTTATTATTCCGGTCGCGGCGTAGGCGAAGACGATAATTTTTAGAATAATGTTTTGCATGGTGTTTATAAATCTTCTTCTGAAAAAACTTTTATTCCATTTTTAGAACATTGCGCTCGATGTGTTAGATGATGTAAAATATTGAATTTTAAATACAGACACACTTTGGAAATGGAAACCAATATTTTTTTAAATTCCAAATACATGGTTCATTAAAAAAATTTGTAAATCTGCAGTCAAAATACATCAGTAACCATAAAACTAAATATAGTGCAAATAGTGCGATAAAGAGTAGTACTATTTTTTGCGATATGTTTAAATTGGTTATTTTCATAGAAGTATTTAAAATTCAATATTTTATTTCACATAACGTTTGCCGCTTTGCGAAGTTCCGCGAAGCGGAATTTGGGCGGAGCCGTAAAGCGCGCTGTTGTGCGATGTGTCGCTCCGCATTTTCATCATAACAAAAAACTCCCCCAAAGAGGAGCCTATGACCAAAACGGCAGACGTTGTGCGAGATGGAGCGGAGCGACATTTTGCACAACTCGTTTATTCGTTAGGTTTGGGGCGTTTATTTTAATTCCAAAGAGATATTATACTTTCTCCCATTTAATTCAAAATATAATTTTTCCTTTGTTCTATCAATTATTTTTTTATTCCCAAAATCAAATTCTTTATGATGATTAGGACATAAAATTAAGATGTTATCTGGACTTTCTGGCCCCTTATGTTTCTTTTCAGTTATATGAGCTGCTTCAACATAGAAAGACCCATCTTTTTTTAATATTGAAGTTCCACACATTTGACATTTAAACTCTCTTAAAATTTTGAGTTCAACAATGCTTTTATTATCTCGCTTATATTGTTTACCTCTAAATTCAACCAATTCCGGAATCTGAGGGGTAATCTCTTTAAGTTCTTTTGTTATTTGTGTGCGTTGTAAGTCCTTAACTATTGGTAAAAGTTCCTCTTGCTCTTTTTCGTTGTCATCAATTTCTTTTTCAGAATATTCGCTTCCAGTAATAAATTCATATAGTTTTATCAATTTCTTATAATCTTCTAGTTTAATTCCTGACTTCTTCAACTCTCTTATTTCATCAATAATTATTTTCTCAGCGATTTTTTCATCTTTATAGGTAAAATTTGCTTGGGGAACAAGTCTTGCTCCTTGCGAATAAATCTCTGATTTGAGTGGTATAGGAAAAAGCAAAGATAGTTCTTTTTTTGCTACTACATTTGAAATTAATTCATCATTTTCAAATCCTTTCCATTTTGTTCTTTTTTCATTCTGAAGTATCTTTGCATCTCCATATATCCCTACAATTTCTCCTTCAGATGTTTCTAAATTTTTTGAATAAAACAATATAATTGCATGTTCATCCAAATTGGTTGGATAACCGACACTAAATTGAATGAATCCATGAACATTTGTTTCATCATCAAGACCTTTTTTATTGAACTCAAAATTTAACGATTCGTGCCCTGGATTTTCTCTGGCATATCGAAATCCTGAACGAGGATTGACATAAATATTCCTCCATCCAAATCTATTCCATACTATATTGGCAATTATAATTCTTTTTTTGTTATTCATTATATTTGATTATATTGTATTAGTTATTAAGTTTTTCGTTTGTAGCCCCAAACCCTCAATAAATTACGAGGTGTAAGCCGAGAGTATTTGTTGTGAAGCAACTGCGACCCATTTTTATTTCACTTAACGTCCGCGTGTATGAGAAGTTTCGCCGACTTCCTTTTATTTTATTTTAATGGAGGCGAAATTTGGGTGAAAGAAAAAGTGCAACCACTGAATATTATTAATGCACTTTTTCTTGAACCTCATCCACGCTGTTATGTGATGTAGTCAGAAACTCCTTTTCTTTAATGTATTTTTTGGCAATTTATAATCCTTGATTTTTTGATTGTTTTGCTCGACGAATTAGCTCATCGCGTAATTTTTCAGCATCTTCCCTTGAAAGTCCTGGCAATCTTCCTTCGGCACCACCTGTAAGTCCACCATATCTTGACATTTGCGCCGACGCACCAGCAGTTTGAATGTTTAGATCAGAAAGTCCTAATATGCGAGCAAGGATTCCGCGGTAAATATCTACATTTTGAATTCTGTCGTAAGGTATTGTTACATACTTTTTGTATATAACTCCTAACTCTTTACGGAATCCGTCGTCGGTTAGCTCATACTTATAAAAACGGTATGATAGTTTAGCCCAAATGAAGAGCAAAACAATCAAAAATACCATAATAATTAGAAACCATCCGACATAACCCATTACGCCTGTGTCTTTCTCTCCAATTTCTGACAACAATATAGTTGCTTGAAACCCAAGAAATATGAAGACAATAAATAGGCGCAAGAAACTAGAGATGAAAAATAACCAAACTGCCTTAGGATGTAATTGATTCATAGTTTTGTTGATTAAATATTAAACTTACTAAACTATATCAGAAGTTATGTTCGACCTGAAATAAATTGCCAAAAAAATCTTAAAAATAAAAAAGAAATTTCTGGCTATTTCACATAACGTTTGCCGCTTTGCGAAGTTCCGCGAAGCGGAATTTGGGCGGAGCCGTAAAGCGCGCTGTTGTGCGATGTGTCGCTCCGCATTTTCATCATAACAAAAAACTCCCCCAAAGAGGAGCCTATGAGCAAAGCGGCAGACGTTGTGCAAAATGGAGCAGAGCGACATTTTGCACAACTGGTTGATATACGAAGTGTTTTCGGATAATATGTTAAATTTTGTGTGGGATACAAATTCGCGTTTTTGAATTGCCAATTTTGTTGGGCGTGATAAGGTTAAAAATAATATAATTATAGTTTAAGCTATCATGAAAATTTTGGCCATAGAAACTACTTGCGATGAAACGGGAATAGCTGTTCTTGAAACCCCTCGGCGGGGCTCAGGGCAAGTTTTTCGCGTTTTGTCAAATGTCGTTTCTTCGCAGGTGAAAATTCACGCCAAGTGGGGCGGAGTCGTGCCGAATCTTGCCAAGCGGGAGCATCAAGCAAATTTGATTCCGGTATTAAAAAAGGCATTAAGGAAATCAAATTTGTTGAAGCAAGAATTACGAATTAAGAATCAAGGGACACGGTGCCATAATTCATTATTCGTGCTTCTTAGTTCAATTTTAGAACGCGAACCGGAACTTTTGAAAAAAATAATTCCTTTTCTTAAAAAATATAAAAAACCCAAGATAGACGCTATTGTCGTCGTAAACGGTCCCGGGCTTGAACCCGCGCTTTGGGTGGGAATAAATTTCGCCAAGGCGCTAAATGTTGCTTGGGGTATTCCGATAATGCCCATCAACCATTTAGAAGGTCATATTTTCTCGGTTTTTTTGCCGGAAAAAAATCAAAAATCAAAAATCAAAAATCTCTATTTGAGCCGTTGGCTCAACGAGCCAATTAGGCAAAATTACAATTCAAAATTCAAAATGCCAAACGTAAAATTTCCGGCTGTTACTTTATTGGTCTCCGGAGGGCATACACAACTAGTTTTGATTAAAAACTGGCTTAAATATAAGATAATCGGTCAGACGCGGGACGATGCCGCGGGCGAAGCGTTTGATAAATTGGCGAAAATGCTTAATCTTGGTTATCCTGGAGGGCCGGCCATTGCGGCTTGCGCCTCAGAATTAAGAATCAAGAATCAAGAATCAAGAATTAAACTCCCCCGCCCCATGATAAATTCCAAGGATTATGATTTTTCCTTTTCCGGTCTTAAAACCGCGGCTTTGTATAAAATAAGAGAACTTGAAGCGGAAAACAAAAAACCGTTAAGCGATGAAATAAAATCAGCCATTTGTTTTGAGTTTCAAAATGCCGTTGTTGAGACTCTTGTTTCTAAAACTCTCCGCGCCGCGAAAGAATATAAGGCAAAAACGATAATTTTGGGTGGTGGCGTGGCGGCAAATAAATTACTCAAAGATGGTTTGGCTGAGGGCATCAAAAAACAAAATTTAGATTCTGTTTTCTATTTTCCGGATTCTAAATACTCCGGAGATAACGCCGGAATGGCGGCTTTGGCGGCGTATTTCCGTTACTTCAAAAAACTTGGACATCGCAAGACCAAGTTCATTGGATTTAAACACGAAGACATTTCCGCCGAAGGCAATCTGGAATTAAAATAATTTTATAAAAAATCCCCCGCTTTCGGCGGAGGATTTTTGTTTTTAACTTTTATAATTTCAATTATTTATTGTTTTTTCGTTTGCATCCGCATTGTTTTCTTCCGAAACAAAAACAATTTTATTCCCGCAGGCCGGGCACGGGCCGTTTTTTACCGGGGTTAGCGCTTGAGCTTCGCAACCGCATTGGGAGCATTTTACCGTGTTTTTTAGAGGAAGGTTGGGCTTTTGTCGGTTTGGCATGGCGGGTCCTTTCGGTTGCCGGTGGATTTATTTTTTGATTCTTTCTTTTTCTTCTTCTCTCAATTTGGCGATTTTTTCCGGCGTGTATATCCGCCCGTTATAAATCGCAACGGATTTTATTGATTTTTTCTCGGCAAGTTCTATCGCTGCAATTTCCGCATTTTGCGGGAAGCGCACAGCGCCGTGGAAGGCAATTTCTCCGTTTTCGCCCTCAATCAGTAAAACAAATTTCGTGTCGCCTAGCGCTTCAATTAATTTTTGAAAATCGGTTTTTCTCTTTGGCATCATTTTCTCCGGTTTCTGTTTTCGGGCAATTGCCGGTCTTAAAGAAATTCTGTCCACCGTTTTTCGTTTTCTCGGTCCGGGGCGGTAAAAATTTTGTGTTCGGTTCCGTAGTGTTCTCTGAGCAGAAGTTCGTGAATAGTTTCAGCTAAGGCTTTTTTGGTGGATATTCTTTTGTGCGGCCCCAGTGTTTTGAGGTATTTTACGCTGAATTTGTCTATTGCTTCGATAATTTCTTCGCTTGTTGTGGCCAGATTTTTGGAACAAACGATAGTTGCGTCTTTTTCCATTGAGTTTTTTCTCCTGTGGTTTGCGAGGTATTTTTCGTTTTCGTTAGATACTGTTTTTTATTTTTTAAGCAGTTGTTCAAATTCTTCAATAAGCACTTCAAGCTCGTATTTTCCGCCGCTGTGTCTCAAGCCATTTACCCATTTATCACGCGCTTTATTATTTTTTGATAAGTAGGCGCTTTCGCCCAAAGCTTCGCCATGGAACATGGCGAGTTGAACGCCTATTAATTCTATTATTGCGTTAGGTAATTTATTTTCATCTGCCATTTTTCTATAATCCGAATAACATCGGAGTAGCGCCAGCAAGGCGGTTTTAAATATATTATTTTTTTCAACATCGCTTGCGCGCTCATGTTCAGATTCTTGGTATTTTTCAACGGCTTTTTTAAATGTCGCAAGATGTTTTTTGAGCTTTGAGAGAAGTTCTCTTGAGTTTTCAATTAATTCCCCGCTTTTATCGGTGGCCATTTGCAATTCCCCTTTTATTTATATCGGTAATGTGGAATAATTAAACAATTAAAATATTGTTATTTTCAAGGTGGATTTGAATAAAATTTATAACATATCTTAGAGTATGTCAACAGAAAAAAGAAAAATAAATACCGATTGGGGGCCGTATGAGCCGAAAAATGTTGAAGAGCGAATTTATTCTTTGTGGGAGAAAAAAGGATATTTCAATCCCGATAAATTGCCGGTTTCCAAAAACAAAAAAACAAAAGCTAAAAGTTATTCTATTGTCATTCCCCCGCCCAACGTTACGGGTAATTTGCACATGGGCCACGCCTTAAACGCGGCTATTCAGGATATTTTGATAAGAAAAAAAAGAATGGAGGGATATAAAACACTCTGGCTTCCGGGCACGGATCACGCCGGTATTGCCACGCAGAACGCCGTCGAAAAGAATCTTATAAAAACGGAAAATAAAACCCGCCACGACATCGGTCGCGACGAAATGCTCAAAAAAATCTGGGAATGGAAAGAAAAATACGGAGGCACTATTTTAAACCAGTTCAAGAAACTCGGCAGTTCCTGCGACTGGTCACGGACGCGCTTTACTATGGACGATGATTATCAGAATCGCGTGAGGGATGTTTTTATCCATTATTATAAGCGCGGATGGCTTTATCGCGCCGAGCGTGTGATAAACTGGTGCCCGAAATGCCAGACCAGCTTGTCCGATTTGGAGCTTGAATACAAGGAGCAAAAAACCCAGCTTTGGCATATCAGATATCCTATAGCTGGCGAAGAAACGAGATATATTACCGTTGCCACAACAAGGCCC
>CAZVBU010000031.1:0-7767 GCA_964625935.1 uncultured Candidatus Saccharibacteria bacterium | reverse complement strand
TTGGAGAAATTTTTTCGCCTATTCAAGTTATTTTTTTGTTTTTTTGTCAGCCCCCTTTTTAATAGGTTATGTGTCTGACCGCGTTGTTTTTTTAAAAAAAATAACGCGGTATTTGTTTATTTTTTATATTTTGGCTTCTTTGGCGGGCATTTTTTTTCTTTTTTATGACGGACTGCTCCCTTTTAAAGTAACAGAATGGGGAATAAAGTCCGGGATGTACTCCGGTTCTTATTTCATAGTTAGAGTGCTCATTGCCGTAGGTTTTGTTTTTTTGGTTTATTCTTTTTTAAGCGGTTTGTATAAAAGAATTTTTGGCGGCAAAAGCGCGGAGATTTTCGGAATTTGGGCCGATTTTTCGCTGGTGGCTTATTTGGGCATGGGATATTTTGACGCGGGCGGGGTGATTATAGGCTGGCCGCTGGTTTTGATAAGGATACTTATGGTTTTTTTTGTGCTCTCGGCGTATTTTTTCTATTCGCAAAAAATCGAAAAAGAAAGAATTGCTTCGCTGAAAGAAATTGAAGTTTGATTATTATTTATGTACTATTAATTATTATGTGTCTTTCTTATCCCGCAAAAATTGAAAAAATAGAAAACGGTACGGCTTTGGTCAGTCACGGTGACGAAAAAAGGGAAGTGAGCCTTATGCTTGTAAAAGACGTGGCTGTCGGGGATTATATATTGACCCACGGTGAATTGGCTTTGAATAAAATAGACAAAAAAGACGCAGAAGAAATTCTGGCGGCTATTAAAAATCTTAATATTTGCGGCCACTAATTTTCCGTTCGCTTGCTTTGTTCTTTTTTTGTTCTAATATTTAATAAGACTAAAAATTATTTTTACTGCGCTTTGGCGCGGAATTCTTTTTTTGAGGTGAAAATATGGAAGGACTTTTGTTGTTCGCAAAATACGGTTTGCCGCCCAACGCGCGCGGTTTTTGCGGCAGTAAAGATTGCAGAGAAATCGTTGACTGCGCGAAAGCAGATCCGGCAAAATATATGTCCGGTTTGCGCGCGGCCCTTTTAAAATTCGAAAACGCCTTGCCTTATCTGAGGTTTATCGCTTTAGAAAACGGTATAAAAGACGAATTCGATGTTCGTGTTGTCGAGGCGTATTGGCTCGGAAATAATCTGCTTTCAAATATTTCCATGGGTGGTTTCGCGGGGCATCTGGAAGATCGTTTTAAGGGGCGTATGAAAAACAACGAATGGAAGTGGCTTCTCACCGGTTCGTTGCCCGAAGCCAAGCCTTTTCACGGTTTTCATGTCCTGGATATTTACAGGCGCGTGGATTTTAAAGAAACTGACGTCTCGTCCCGTCTTCTGGATCAAATTAATTTTTGCAGGATATGCTGGGGCGAGGTGAAAAGTTTTTCCGGGGTAGAAGCCGGCGGCCGTTTCGCGGAAGTTTCTTATCTTCCCCTGGAGTTTTCCGGCAAGAAAATAATTTTGTCGGGACGCGCAAAAACAAGGAAAGTCTTTATAAATGATCTTTCGATCGCGCCGGGAGATACGGTTTCAATCCACTGGGATTACGTTTGTGACAAATTGGATTTGCGGCAAGAGAATAATCTGATTTACTGGACAAAGTTTCACCTGAATTTGGCGAATAAAACGATTTAATTTAATCGGTATTTTTTAAAACGCCCGTGTTTCTTTAAAGAAACACGGGCGTTTATTCTATTTTCTATTTTCTAGATTCTGTTTTTTAAATTAATGCACTGAGCATGTGATACAGGGATCGTATGCCCGTATGAGCATTTCCATCAAGTGTTCGATTTCTTTTTTTGTTTTTCCCGCGTGTTGTTTCAGGAGAGCGTTAGCGTTATTTTCCATGGACAACAGATTCTGCACGGTCGGCGTAATGATGTTGGCATAAGTTATATTTTTGTTTTCGTCAAAATGAAGCTCGTGGTAGAGAGTCCCGCGCGGAGCTTCAACCGCGCCGATGCCTTGAAAAGGAGATTGTTTTGAAGGTTGGTTTAAGGCAGGGTCCATTTGTGAATTCAGGAGTTCTTCAATAATTTTTTCAGCCTTTTCGTGGTAAAGCAGAGTTTCAATCCCCTGAGCGATATTATTATGAAAAGGATTTTGGAAATCAATTTCCGTAAATAGTTTTTCACCGGCGCCTATTGAAGTCGCCGTATTTTTAAGAGAAAAATAAAGCCGGGCGATAGAGCCGACCATCATTTCGTGTTTTTTATACGTGCCGAATTTCGCGGTGGAATAATCTTTTATTTCTTCTTCAATGGTTTGTTTGTATTCTTTTATTGTTACCGGCGGGTTTTTGCTGGAAAGTATTTGTCCGTTTTCGATAGCCACAAGTTCAAAATCTCCGTGAAGTTCGGGATATTTTATTCCCAGCGTAAGCTTGGCGGCGAATTGCGCTTCGTCGCGGGTTTTTTTAACAAGTTTCAGGAGTTTTTCGAGCTCATCTTTTGTCGGGATTTTTTGGAATCCGCCGATAGTGGTCGTGGTCGGGTGCACGTTTCGTCCGGCAACGGTAAAAGCGATTTCATCTCCGAGTTCTTTTAAAGCGAGCGCGTTTTTCAAAGCTGTCGGATTTTTCTTTGCCAGTTCGGTGGCGCGGTCTATCCCGAGATAATCCGGGAGTGATAAAAAGAAAAGATGGAGAACGTGGCTTTGGATATTTTGTCCGCATATCATCAGTTCGCGCAAAAGATGGGTTGTGCCGCTTTCCGTTATTCCGTAGCCGTCTTCTGAAGCTTTTACGGAAGCGAGATTATGCGCGATGGGGCAGACGCCGCAGATTCTCGGGGTAATCCAGTGAGCTTCTTCTATTTTTCGGCCGACAAGCATGCCTTCAAAAAGCCGTTCGCCTTCATGGATGTGGAGTTTGGTGTTACCTTGCCCCCAATCTATCTCAAGTGAACCATGGCCTTCTATTTTTGCTATGTAATTTTCCGATAAATTTTGCGCCATATTGTTGGGTGTATTTAGAATTATTATGAGTAATATTATATCAAAAAAGACGAAAAATAGGCATATTTTTGCTATTGACAAGTAAATATAAATAGATTATAGTGCACAGAGGATTGAAAATTGTTTTTGGTTAATATATATTCAGTAGTTTCCCCCTGCAGTTTCAGAACCGGCTCGAAAAAAAATTTATTTTAAAATAAAAAATCAATTTTTTATCAATTTTTCCCCGATTTTGTATATATCTCCCGCGCCTATCGTAATTATCGCGTCTTTTTTGCCGGTATATTTTTTCAGATGTTTTTCTGTTGAGCCGAAGTCGGAGAGATAGATTGCGTTCGGGTTATATTTTTTTATTTTTTCCGCCAGCGTTTTTCCGCTGGTTTTTTTGTCGTCAATTTCCCTTGCCGCGTATATCGGGGCGATAATCACCGAATCGGCGTTACAGAAACTGCCGGCGAAATCTTCCATAAGAAGTTTTGTCCGGCTATAGAGATGAGGTTGGAAAACCGCGGTTATTTTTTTGTTTTTGAAAAATATCCGCGCGGCCGCGAGCGTGGCGCGGATTTCCGTCGGGTGATGGCCGTAGTCGTCATAAACAAGGGCGCCGTTTTTTGTTTTTCCTTTATATTCAAAACGGCGCCACGTGCCCGTGAAATTTTCAAGCGATTTTAGCGCGGTTTTTTCTTTAATTTTTAGGATTTTCGCCGTGGCAAGCGCGGCTTTGGCGTTTTTTATGTTATGCTCTCCCGGTATTTTCAATTTAAAATTTTTCGGCAGTTTTATTTTGGAAAAATCAACTATTTTGCATTTAGCTTGCCCTGAGCCCTGCCTGCCGGCAGGCAGGTGTGATCGAATGGCGTTTTTTATCGCGAGCGTGGTATTTTTATCCGTTTTATCGCATACGAGATAATCGTTTTTGCTTAGCTTTGAAATGAATTCTGCAAACGCTTTTCGTATGTTTTCGATGTTTTTATAGTAATCCAAATGGTCGTTGTCTATATTCGTGATGATAATGATTTTTGGCGACAGGTTGAGAAATGATTTTTTATATTCGCAGGCCTCGCACACGAGATATTTACTTTTACCCGCGACAAAATTGGTTTTACCCCGAGCTTTGTCGAAGGGTTTTTTATTTTTCATGAAACTGCCGACAATTATTGTCGGGTCAAGTTTGGCATCCGACAAGATGCCGCCCAGCATCGCCGTTGTCGTGGTTTTGCCGTGCGCTCCGGATACGGCTATTGTGAATTTTTCTTTTGAAACAAGTCCCAGCGCTTCCGGGTAGGAGAGGACGGTAATTTTTCTTTTTTTGGCGGCGGCAAGTTCGGGGTGATTGTTTGGAACGGCTTTTGTGTAAATGACCAAATCGGTTTTTGGAGGAATGTTTTTAGCGTTTTGTCCTTTCTTGATAACTGCCCCGAGTTTTTGAAGCTCTTTTGTTACTTTTCCGGTTTCTCTGTCCGAGCCGGTTACTTTTTTTCCTTTTAAAAGCAACATTCTGGCGATGGTTGAAATGCCGATGCCTCCTGCGCCGATGAAGTGCGCGCGATTTATTTTGTTTAAATTGATTTTTTTCATGTTTTTTTTACAATTTTTACGAATTGGCTTCCGCGGTCGAATTCATTTTTGAAGATATTGAAGCTTGCCGCGCCGGGAGAAAGGAGGACGATATCGCCTTTCGCGGCATATTTTTTAGCGTTTTGAACTGCCGATTTCATATCCGAGATTGAATCATGAATTATGAATAACGAATCATGGTTTTTCTTTGGTTCTTGTTTTATAAATCTTAACTCATGCAAGATTTTATCTGAAGCGTTGCCTTTAAACAAAATAAGCGCTTTGCAGTATTTCGGGATTTCGCACGCCAGATTTTTGTAATCAAGATTTTTGTCCATTCCGCCGGAAATAAGAACGATTCTTTTGTTTTTATGTTTATTAGTTCGGTTTTTTAAACAAAAAGTGCGGTCGCGTTTTTTGTTTAAATTGCGCAGGGCGTAAATTGTCGCGTCGGGCGTTGTGGCGGTTGTGTCGTTTATGTACTTTACGCCGTTTTTTATTTTTACGAGTTCTTGCCGTCCTCTCACGCCTTCAAAGTTTTTTATTGTTTTTAGAGCAGTGGATTTTGGAATTTTCAGTATTTTCGCAATCTCAAGTAACGGGTGGTTTTTATACCACAGGATTTTTGATTTTGCTTTTTTGGCAAGCGGTTCCAGGTTTTTTTCGCCGGTGTTTAACAAAAGAAAATCGTTTTTTTTCTGAAATCTGAAAATATTTTCTTTGTCGCGGTAATATTCGCGGAGCGAATTATATTTATCCATATGGTCCGGCATGAGATTGGTAACGACGGCTATCCGGGGGCTGGTTTTAAACTCCTGGAGAAGCCAGCTTGAGAGTTCGGCAACGACAACGGTGTCTTTTTTTATCCTGTTTAAAATTGCCAAAGGCGATTTGCCGATGTTTCCGCAAAGAACGGCATCTTTTCCGGCATTTTTCAAAAATTCGTAAATCAGCATTGTCGCCGTGCTTTTGCCTTTTGTGCCGGTAATGCCTATAAGCATATTGTCCGGCCGCTCTAAAAAATAAATCGTCCAGTCATTTATAATTTGCGCTCCGTTTTTTGCGGCTATTTTAAGATATGGCGAATCTTTTCTAACGCCGGGATTTTTAAAAACAAAATCGGCTTTTTCAAAATCTTTTTCGCGGTGGCGGCCAAAAACATATGTTATTTGTTTTTTGTATTTTGACAATTTTTTTACGGAATTTTCGAGCTGTTTTTTTGTTTTAAGGTCGGTTATGAGGAGTTTTGCTCCACGCTTAGCAAAAAAAACGGCAGCCGATACTCCGCTGCCGTTTTTATAGTTTCCCAAACCGAAGATTACGATTTTTTTATTGTGGAATTTTTTTTCAGATTTCATTTATTTTGTCCTTCCGAGATTGCCATTCGGGCGATTGCCTTTGAAACATTTCAAAGTAAAGTTTTATTTCTTCCGGGGTTGTGATTTTTTTGAGCGTTTTTATGAGATTATCTATTTCCGCGCTTTCCCTGAATCCGAAACACCCGTAGCACGGAGAGCCACCCGAGACGCACGCGGCTTTGCACCCGCCTTGCGTTATGGGTCCGAGACACGGCTGGCCCGAAACTATTCTGCATTTATTGCCGGCTTCTTTGCACTCGAAGCACACCGAATACGGACGGTATGAAAGAGGTTTTCCGGCAAGAAGGTCTTCTATCGTTTTCGCGAGTTCGTCGCCGTTTGCCGGGCAACCGTGTATCATGTAATCCACTTTCACATAGGCGCTTAAGGGAAGCGCGTCAATTCCTTTTGGCTTGTAATTTTCTCCATAAATTTTCTTGTACCACTCTTCGCGTTTTTCTTTGGGCATAATTCCGGGAACTCCGGCTATTGAGGCGCAAGCGCCCAAAGCGACAATATAAGTTGAATTTTCACGGAGATATTTTAGAGTTTCAACTTCATCGGGGGTTATCGGCGTGCCTTCTATTATGGAAACCAAAAACGGGCCTTTGTCTTTTCTTTCCTGTCCCAAACGCCAGTCGGCAATATCCAGCCGATTTTCTATATCAAGAATTTTTTCGCGCAAAGAAACAAGAATAACCTCGCATCCTTCGCAATCCGTGAAATCGTATATTGCTATTTTTGGTTTGACAGCCATTTTTATTCCGATTGTTGTTTATTTGCTAATTTTTTTAGTCCCGCTTGCCCGATCTCCCAATTTTTGTCTATTTCGTCAAAGTTGAAGACCGGCCCGTCAAGACAAACGTATTTTTCACCCGAGGCGCAATGCTGGCATTTGCCCACGCCGCACTGCATTTTTCTTTCCGTGTTTACGAAAATTCTTCTGTCGGGAATGCCCAAGGGCCTGAATATTTTTTCAAGCGCGTTCATCATGGGCCCCGGCCCGCACATTGTCGCCACGGCGCGGCGCGCGTTTATTTCGATATCGTCTATAAGGTCGGTGACAAATCCCACGGGTCCCTTCCATTTCGGGTCCGGTTTATCTATCGTGATTATGACTTTTATTTTTTTCTCCCATTGTTTGATGCGGTCTTTCATTAGAATGTCTTTCGGAGTTTTGACGCCGTAAAGGAGATACGCGCGTCCGAATTTTTTCCTGTTTTTTATGATGTAATCGGTTAGGGCCGCAATAGGCGGTATGCCACAACCGCCCGTTGCCATTACCGCGTCTTTTCCTTCCATGAATTTTATCGGAAAACCGTTGCCATAGGGGCCACGCGCGCTTATTTCTTGTCCTTTTTTGGCGTTATGCATGGCGGATGTCACTTTGCCCCCCGTATTTCTTACAAGTATTTCAATATAATTTTTTTCATAAGGGGAAGAAGCGATACCGAACGGCGCTTCTCCGAATCCCCAGATTCCGGCAAGAACGAATTGCCCGGGTATGAAAACAAGTCCGTTTTTATCCGCCGTAAATTTCCCTTTTTTTCTTTTTAGCCGGAAAAGCTTCGCGTCCGCGGAACAGACGGTTATTTTTTCTATTTTAAGCTGTTCAGGCTGGTAAATATTTTTCATGTAATTATGGTGTTTTTTTGAAATTTGAAAGTTTAAGGTTGCGCAGATTTGTAACTATTTACAATATCAGTCAGTACTTCTTCTATATCAATCTTGGCGGGACAGAAATGCTGGCATCTTCCGCACGCGACGCACTGTGATTTGCCGTATTCATTATACGCGCGGACAAATTTATGGTGAAACCAATTATAATACCTTTCTTTGAGTGTCGGGTGGAAACTGTGTCCCCCCGTAACGCGCGCGAATTCAGGGAGCGTGCAGGCGGACCAATTTCT
>CAZVBU010000030.1:2682-7795 GCA_964625935.1 uncultured Candidatus Saccharibacteria bacterium | reverse complement strand
AGGTGGATCAGGTTTTGTATCAGCCGATTTGCCCTTTGCGCGTGTGTACATGAGATTGACTGGTTCCTCCCGGGAGATTTAGAAGATTATCAGTAGGGAGGGATTAATAGCTAATAATTTAATCGTAAATAAAATAAATAAAATATTATGAAAAAATTGTATTCCGGTTTTAACAGTTTTAATTTTAGATTCAGTTCCAGAACAGGCGGATTTTTCGCGGCGCCGTTTTTGTTTTTATTTGTTTTTGCGCTTTATTGGGTTCCGGGAAGTTTTGTGGCGGAAGCGTCTTTCGGGCCGAATTTGATAGCGAATCCATCTTTAGAAACAACAAACGGAGCCGTGCCGGCGGGCTGGAGCAAGGGCAAATGGGGCACAAATACCGTTCTTTTTTCTTATCCTGCCAGCGGTTTTTCCGGCTGGGCCGCCCAAGTTCGAATGATTAGCCGCACGACGGGAGATGCCAAGTGGTATTTTAATCATGTGGCGGTTATTCCCGGAAAACAATATCAGTTTTCCGATTATTCAAAGTCCGATGTCGCCACTTTTATCACCGCGCAGTATTTGATGAACGACGGAACGTATAAATATTTTGATTTGGCTTTTTCTCCGGTTTCCGCCGATTGGAGAAAAACCGAATTTGTTTTTACCGTTCCCGCGGGAGCCGTGTCTCTTTCGATGTTTCACTTGATAAATACGATCGGCGTGCTTACTGTTGACGAATATGTTTTGCGGGAAGTTCTCCCCGATTCAACACCAACACCAACGCCGACTTCAACACCAACGCCGACTCCAACACCAACACCAACTCCAACTCCAACTCCGAATCCGAATAATAAAATCTACAATCCTTCTTTGGAAATAGTGGCCGGTAATGGTCTTCCGGACGGATGGGGCAAGGGCGGCTGGGGCGCAAATCAGCGCGTTTACACATATCCCGTGCCCGGATTTGGAACCGATAAGGCTGCCAGTGTGGAAATTGTTTCAAGGACCACAGGCGATGCCAAATGGTATTTTACGGGTGTCCCGGTAACGCCCGGTCAGATCTACGTATTTTCAGACGACTACAAATCAAGCGTCCCGGCTTACGTGACTCTTCAATACAAGAGGACCGATGGGACATTCCTTTATTCGGATATCGCCTTATTGCCGGCTTCGCCGGATTGGAATCACTTTGAAGCGCAATTTAGCGTACCCCTGGGTGTGGTAAGTCTTTCGGTTTTTCATCTCATTAGCCAGGTGGGATTTCTTACCACAGACAACTATTCATTGACGCCTGCCGGCGGTGTTCCGACTTTTGCCGAGGGTATTGTAACTCTTAGTTTTGATGATGGCTGGTCGTCCATCTATAACGCGATGCCTATGCTCGACGCCGCGGGTTTTAAGAGCACTCATTATATCATTACCAACAGACTGGACGGCGGTTTTTCCGGATATATGGATGCTTCGGAGATTCTGGATTTGCAGTCTCGCGGCCACGAGATAGGAGCGCATACGCGGTCGCACGCTCATTTAACGACGCTTTCGGAAGCGGGAGCGCGTGACGAAATTTTAGGAGCGCGTAACGACCTTTTGGCGGCGGGTGTTTCTGCGGTTAATACTTTCGCCTATCCTTACGGTGAATACAATAATTTGATGAAGCAAATTGTCACCGAATCGGGCTATCAAAGCGCCAGGAATACTCATGATGATTATAATTACAAAACCGACGCGGACCTCTATGCTTTAAAACAGCAGTCGGTAATCGCCGACACTACCTTCAGTCAGGTAAAAAGCTGGATTGACGGGGCTTTGGCGCAAAAGACCTGGCTCATACTCACATTTCACGAAATAGACGATAAGCCGGGTAATTTATATCAGTGCAGTCCTGAATTTTTACAGCAGGTCATAGATTATCTTGTTTCGGCGCGCGCGGAAGTTGTGACTGTTTCCGAAGGAGTGGGGTTAATGGAAGATTAAAGAATTATGAAAATAACGCGCTTCGCGCTTATTCGCGACAGAAAAGCCGGCTTTTATGCCGGTTTTTCTTTGCCATGAGTCAAGTGCCCGGCTTCACGTTTTTTTCATTGCGCGCTGTTTAAACTGAAAGTGAGTTAAAATAAAAATTTCGTTCTCGGTTGTCGCGCGCCGCGCGGTTGTTTTTCCGGTATGGCGTTCGTAATAATTTGTTTCGTTTTCTCGGCGGCGCGGGAACGATTTTTTTATTCGGAGCTATTTTGAAAACATAATATCAGGAATAATAAAAATACCATAAACATTAAAGGCAAAAAAAGGAGGCTGTGTTATGTGCGGAATTATGGGTTATGTCGGAGAAAAAAAGGATGCTATCGGTCTTGTTATCAACGGATTGAAGCAATTGGAGTATCGCGGTTATGATTCGGCAGGTGTTGCCGCTATTGTAAAAGGAGGGCTCGGCCGTTCCGTATTTTTAAGGAAATCGGTAGGGCGCGTCGGGAAGCTGGAGGAGAAAGTGAACGGTTCGCGTTCGCGGGATTCGAATTGCGCCATAGCTCACACGCGGTGGGCGACTCATGGCGCGCCTTCGGTCAAAAATTCCCATCCGCATCACGGTTGCGGACAGAAAATTTTTCTGGTGCATAACGGCATAATCGAAAATTATCTTCAATTGAAATCTTCCCTGCAGAAAGACGGGCATGTTATCGCGTCCGATACCGATACCGAAATAGTGGCGCATCTTATCGAGCGTTATTACGGTAATGGTAAGAATATCAAACTTGAAAGCGCCGTTATGAGCGCCTTAAAGCAGGTGGAAGGAAGTTTCGCTTTGGGTATTATAAGCGCGTCCGAGCCGGGAAAAATTGTCGCGGCACGGCGTTCGTCTCCTTTGGTTGTCGGTCTGGGGGAAAACGGCCATTTTTTGGCTTCCGACGTTTCCGCGCTCACCGAGCATACGAAGAAAGTCGTTTATATGCGCGATGAGGAAATAGCGGTTTTGACGGATAATAATTTTTCTCTTCTGGGAATGGACGGCAGAAACAAGAACAAAACCGTCGATACGGTCGATTGGGATGTTGAACAGGCCAGGAAAGAAGGTTTCCCGCATTTTATGATTAAGGAAATCTATGGTCAGCCGCAAACGATAAGCGATTCTTTCCGCGGCAGGATTACCATTAATGGCGGCGGCGTGCGCATAAAACTCGCCGGATTGGAGGTTTTGGAAGACAGATTGAAAGAAATAAAACGTATTATCATAGCGTCATGCGGAACTTCCTATTATGCCGGGCTTGTCGGCAAATATTTGTTTGAAAGCTTCGCGCGTCTGCCGACGGAAGTCGATTTGGCCTCGGAATTCCGTTATCGGGACGCAATCTTGGAAAAAGATACCGCTTTTCTTTCCATTTCCCAATCGGGAGAAACCGCGGATACCCTGGCCGCTTTGCGCTTGGCGAAAAAGAACGGAAATCTTTCGCTGGGCTTGGTCAACACTGTCGGCTCCACAATAGCGAGGGAAACGGATGCCGGCGTGTATAATCACATAGGTCCCGAGATAGGAGTGGCTTCGACGAAAGCTTTTACTTCGCAGATGATAGTTTTGATTTTGATGGCTTTATTTTTGGGTTCGAAAAACGGCATGCGGCCGGAAAAAAAGAGCAGGATGATAAGAGGACTTGCCCGGTTGCCCGGCCAGATTGCCGAAATATTGAAAAAAGAAGAAGACATAAAAAAGCTGGTTTTGAAATACGGCAAATGTTCCAATTTTCTGTATTTGGGCAGAAGGTACAATTATCCCGTCGCGCTTGAGGGGGCGCTGAAGCTCAAAGAAATATCATATGTGCACGCGGAAGGCTATGCCGCCGGAGAGATGAAACATGGTCCGATAGCTCTCATAGACGAGAGTTTTCCCACCATGGCTATCCTTGGTCCGGTAAAGTCGGAAACTTACGAAAAAACATTTTCCAATCTGAAAGAAATAGAAGCAAGGAAAGGTCCGATAATCGCCGTCGCGCAGGAGGGCGACGAACAGATAAAAAAAATAGCCAACGATATCATATATATTCCGGAAACTCTGGAAGAGCTTAATCCGATATTGGCAGTGGTGCCTCTTCAGCTTTTTGCTTATCACATGGCGGTTTTGAAGGGCTATGATCCGGATAAACCCCGCAATTTGGCGAAATCCGTTACAGTGGAATGACGTTTGAGCGAAATGCCTTTTTTGTAATCGGGGAACTTTAATCTTTTTAATCAATTATTAATACGGCTCGGTTTAAAATGGAGTCGCCACGTATACGGTATGCGTTGTTTTGTGGGTATACGATTGGTGCGCGTCTCCGCGTCCGACCGGACAGGGGGTTGCCCGCCAGGGGCCGAACTTGCCGATTCGGACGCGCGAGGCGCACAAAAACCGGTTTCTGCCAATAAAAATAAAAGATTTTTTTAAAGCCCGTGTTTTTGGGTATTTTTGGAGATTAGTTCGGAAGAACCGCCGAAAGACAGTTTCGTGGAAAATTAAGTTTATTCAAATCCCCGGTTGTGGTTCAACTGGGGATTTTTTTGTTTGCGGCGCGCCTCTTGATAAAATATCCGATTGGCCGTATTTTGTAATTAGAAATTTTGGTTTTTGAGATTTTAAAACTGGGAGGATTATCATGAAGTTCCGGACGCTTTTTTCCGTATTATCGGTGATTTTGTTCGGTTTGGCGATTTTTTCCTCCGGTTTCGCTTCGGAGGGGAAATTGATGGCGAAAGATTTCGAGGCGAAAACCATGAACGGGAAAATCGTGAAGCTGTCGGATTTTCGCGGGAAAATCGTGCTTTTGAATTTTTGGGCGTCTTGGTGCCCGCCGTGTCTGGAAGAATTTCCTTCGCTTAATGAATTGGCAAAAAAATTTCCTGAAGTCGTCATTCTCGCCGTAAACGAGGGCGAAAAAATTGAAATCGTAAACGAATTCAGACACAGAACAGGTTATTCTTTTATTTTTCTTACCGATGAAAATTTTGAAATCGGAAAAAAATACGGCATTTCGCGCATTCCGAGAACTTTCCTTATCGGTAAGAGCGGAGAAATCATTGAAGTAGTCAAGGGCGCGATAGACTGGTCGCATCCGCAAAATATTGATGAAATCCGGCGGCTTGTTACGGAATAAAAGATAAATAG
>CAZVBU010000030.1:0-2672 GCA_964625935.1 uncultured Candidatus Saccharibacteria bacterium | reverse complement strand
AAAACCCTTCTTTTTCGCGGAGGGTTTTTGTTTTTTTGTTTGACATCGGCTTGTTAACATTGATACCATTATTTAATTGGTTTTTTCCGCCATTTTTAAAATTTAAGATAAATTTTTGATAGAAGAAAAGAAAAATAAGCCGGGAAAAAACGGAGCGTGGTGGCAACCGGCGGTTGTTGTTTTTTTCAAATTCTCGGGACTCATTGTTGTTCCGGTTATCGCCGGTCTTATTTTAGGGAGATTTCTGGATAAAAAATACGATACGGAACCCTGGCTTTTTGTCGCGGTTACGGCGGTGTCATTCGCGGTTTCTATGACGCTTTTGGTTTTCGATGCTTTGAAAGAGTTTAAAAAATTGGACAAGTAATCAATAATCGATAATTAATAATCAATTTGATGGCTGATATTTCAGGAGAAACAAATCAGATAAACGGAAGCGCGGGCGTGGAAACGCACGCTGAAGTTTCGCACGAGCATACTTTGTTCGCCGAGCCGGTTTTTCATATTGGAGATTTTAGCGTAACTAACTCTCTTCTTAATTCATGGCTGATGCTTGTTATAGTGGCGGTTATTGCCGTTTTTTTGAGATTGAAAATTTCTCTTGTGCCGGGCAGAATCCAGAGCGCGTTTGAGTCGGTTTTTGAGGGGTTTTTCGGGATTTTCGATTCGGTGACGGGTTCGCGCGAAAAAACGCTGAAATTTTTTCCCGTTGTTTTTGTTTTTTTTGTTTTCATCCTGATAAATAACTGGCTTGGAATTTTGCCGGGAGTCGGTTCTATCGGGTTCATTGAGGAGGCGCATGGCAAAGAAGTTTTTGTTCCGATGTTTCGGGGGGGCACGGCGGATATAAATACGACACTGGCCTTGGCTTTGATAGGGGTTGTCGTGAGCCACATGTTCGGTATTTTTACAATCGGATTTTGGAATTATTTCAATAAGTTCGTGAATCTTAAGGCCTTAATAGAAATACCGAAGAAGGTTTTTAAAGATCCTTCCGTTCTCGTGGTTAACCCGATAAAAGTTTTCGTGGGGTTCATAGAGATAATCGGAGAAGCGGCAAAAATTGTCAGTTTGTCCTTGAGGCTTTTCGGAAATATTTTCGCCGGTGAAGTTCTCTTGGCTTCGATGGCGGCGATATTCGCTTTCGGATTGCCTATTCCTTTTTTATTTCTTGAGATTATTGTCGGATTGGTGCAGGCTTTGATTTTCGCCATGCTTATCCTGATTTATCTTACGATTATGACCGCAAAAGAAGAGCACTAGCAATATTTTTTGATATCATATATAATTCAATAATTTTCTGAGGAGGTAATTATCAGTTAAGAATTAAGAAAAAATATGGAAAGCGTAATGTTGGCAAAGGCGCTCGCGATAGGTCTCGGCGCCATAAGCCCGGGGCTTGCCATCGGTTTTATCGGCGCCAAGGCGATGGAGGCCATCGGCCGCAATCCGGAAGCGTCGGGAAAAATTTTGGTGTCCATGCTTCTGGCGTCGGCGTTTGCCGAGGCTATCGCTATTTACGCGCTGGTTGTCGCGTTTAGCATCAAGTAGAGGTTTCGATACGGCAGGCCGTTTCGCCGTTTTGGCGGACGGCTTCCCGTATTGTCGCGTATTTTCGCGGTTCCGGTTTTTTTGTTTATGGAAAGTCTCATAGATACATTTCATATCGACGCAAAGCTTATTATCGCGCAGGCGGTTAATTTCGGCGTTGCTTTTTTGGTTTTGTATTTTTTCGCCTTAAAGCCCCTTTTTAAAACAATGGCCGAGAGAAGCGGAAAAATCTCCAAAGGCCTTAGCGACGCGAAAGAATCGGAAGAAAAATTGGCCGGCGCGAAAAAGGCGTATGAGAACGAGCTCGCGAAGGCGAAAATAGAATCGGCGGCGATAATTGAAAAAGCGGTAAAAATAGGCGAAGAGAAAAAAGAGGAAATGATGGAAAAAATAAAGATGGAGGTTTCGTCTTTCGTAAGACAGGAAAAAGAAAAAATTAAAGCCGAGCGCGCGGAGGCCGCCCACGAGATAAAAAAAGAGATTGCCGGTCTTGTAGCCTTGTCCGTGGAGAAGATCCTTGAAGAAAAGACGGACTTTCAAAAGGACGCCGAAAATAATTTCGACAAAAAGAAAAACAAATGAAAATAACCGCTTCACAATACGCGAAGGCATTGGCCGATTTTTTTGAAAAAGAAAATTCACGCGATACGAAAGCGGCGGCTGAAATTTTTGTCCGCGTTTTGGCGGAAAACGGAGATTTGGGGCTTTCGGAAAAAATCATCTCCGAATTTTCGGATATGTGCGATAAAAAAGGCGGAATTGTGGCGGGGCGGGTGGTTACGGCCGGGAAAGTCGACAGCGGATTGCCCCATTTTATAGAGTCTTATGTAAGGAAGGAAACCGGAGCGAAGACTGTCCGTTTGGAATACGCCGCGGATAAAAAGATTCTTGGAGGTTTTATAATAAAATACGGCGATAAGGTTTATGACGCGAGCGTGAGGGCTCGGCTTGAGAAATTCAGGGAACATGTTACGAAATAATTTTGTTTGATTTAAATAATTAATTTATAAAATATAAAAGATTTAATTTTTTATGATAAACAAGAATGCCATTATCGATGAACTCAGAAAAAGTATAAGCGATTTCAAGCACGCTGACGCGGTTTCTTTAAAGACAACCGG
>CAZVBU010000029.1:0-7841 GCA_964625935.1 uncultured Candidatus Saccharibacteria bacterium | reverse complement strand
TCTGCCGGGGTTATCAAATTATTTTTTGACGAAGTTGAAAAAGAAAAACAAACCGGAAAATTGAAGAATGAAAATTTTTCAACATCTGATTCGGTTTTGAATAAAGTCGGCAATGTTTTAATCGGGTTTAAGAATAGTATTTTTTCGTGGTTGACGCCGGATAGCGCGCCCTCTCCAACGCCGTACCCGCTTTTTGTTTCAACGCAGGCGCTGCCGGAATTGGACAGCGGAGCGAACCATGGTGTTTCTTCGCCGACACCCGCGCCGCAGTTTGTTTTTTCTCCAACGGCCGGAAGTACGCCCTATCCGACGCCTTATCAAAATCCTTATAATTTACCGCCAGCGGTGATTGGTGTATGGACGGGGCCGACTCCGACGCCGACACCCTTGCCGTCTTCGAGACCGAGTTGGTTTTCCTTGTCCGGTGCCAGTTTGGCTTTTGGCTTACCTGAAGGTATGCCCGCCGGTTTCGGCGGTGGCGCTCCGCCGACAAATACTTCGACTTACGATGTCCAAGTTATTCAAAATGCCGGGCGAATGGATACGACGCCCCCACCTGCCGAAGAGGCGGGGCAAGCGGAGCCGACTCCCGAACTGACACCGTCTCCGGAATCGACCCCGACTCTGGAGATAACGCCAATTCCGGATCCGACGCCGGAAATTACACCTCCGCCGGATACGACTCCGCCGGAAGTTTTTTTTGAGATTAACGAATGTGAAAATTCTTTGTCGTCCGAGGCGTGCTTATTGTTGACGCAAGCCGTTTCAATAAAATGGGGAAGCGCGACAGACGATGCCATTGAATATGAATTAAAAATAAACGACAGCGCATATTCCACAACTTCAACTTCGACAAGCGCGGTTTTAGAAAATGACTCAGAAAACTTTATTTCGCTTAAGGCCCGCGACGAAGCGGGGAATTGGAGCGAGTATGTCGCAAAAACAGTTTATATAAATTCGCGTCCGGTTGTAATAAACGAAATCGCGTGGGGAGGAACTTCAGCCGACGCAAATGATGAATGGATCGAACTTTTTAACCGTTCTCAAAAAATAATTGACTTAAACGGCTGGATTATTGAAGCAGGCGACGGTTCGCCTCTCATAGAACTTAGCGGAGTTATTGCCGGAAGAGGTTACTATCTTATTGAGAGAACGGACGACACCGTGATAAGCGACATTAATGCCGATTTGACGGCGCCGTTTAGCGGAGACGGCGGCTCGGGGCTAAATAACGGTGGCGAGATTTTAAAGCTCGTAAAAGTTATTTCCGGCGGGGAAAACGGGGAAGATATAATAATTGACGAAACTCCGGCTGGCTTCGGATGGTGCGCCGGAAATTCATGGGGCATTTCAATGGAGCGCTATAGTACCGATGATGACGGAAAAAATGCCGAAAATTGGCTTGGAAATAATCAAATAATTTCAAACGGCAGAAACAAAAACGGCGATTTGGTTTTTGGTACGCCGAAACAAAGAAACAGCGCTAACTATCTTATAAACCGCGGTTTTTCTATTCAGAATAATTTGACATTGGATAAAAAACACAGCCCATATTTGGTAAATAATATTACCCAGGAGGTTCGCGCCGGAGCTGTTTTAACGATTGAACCGGGGGTTGTAATAAAGTTTTATAACGATGCCGGTATTTTGGCGAATGGAAAGATAATATCTTTGGGCACGGAAGCGGAGCCCGTCGTGTTTACTTCTTTTTACGACGACGAAAGCAGTGGTGATATTTCCGGTTCCGGCGACGCGGCGCCTTCGGCGGGCATATGGCTCGGGTTGCAGGTCGTAGGCGCCGGCGCGGACGGCTCGAGAATTGAGCATACGATTATGAGATACGGCGGGAAGTACTACAGCGGTATGGGCAATCCGGCCGCGAATTTGTATGTTTCCGACGCGGATATTTTAATTAATAATTCTGTTTTCGAATATTCGCGGGTTTACGGACTGCGTTTAAACGAATCCGATTCTGAGATAGAAAATTGCGTTTTTAGGGAAAACAAAGGAGGGGAATACACGAGCGGGGCGGGGCTTTACGCGCAAGCGGGAAAACCGAAGTTGAGAAACAGCAGATTTGAAGGTAATTTGAACGGTTTAAGGTTGGAAAATTCCGATGGTGTTTTTGAGGGAAATATTTTTGAAAATAATTTATTGGAATCGATTTATTCTTTGGAAACCGCCGGTGAGTTTAAAAATAATTCCGGAAAAAATAACGGTTATAATTGTATCAAGCTTTTTGGGACGCTCGTGAAAAATGGAGTTGAAAAAACGCTTTATCCCAACGAATTACCTTACTGCATGGATAACGCCAATATTCCGGCAGGAGCGGTTTTGAATATTGAAAAGGGGGTTGTCGCGAAAAAAGACAAAACAATTTTAGTATACGGCAGTCTGGTTCTGAAGGGAGAAAATTTTTCGGACATCATTTTTACTCATTTATCCGATGATAATTACGGCGGAGATACGGATAATAACGGAACGCAATGGGTTCCGCGCGACGGCGTGGCAAATATGATAGCGGTTTTTTCCGGCGGGAAATTTGACGGCGAAGGATTTACTTTAAAGTACGGCGGCGGCGCGGTATTTGGCCAGGAAAGTTATGGGGCGATAACCGGTTATGGCGGAGAAATAAAAATTTCAAACGCGGTTATAGAAAACAGCTATCCTCATGGCGTCCGGCTTGAGGGAGGAAGCGTTGCCGAAATTTCAAATACCGTGATAAAAAATCATACCGCGTGGGAAGCGTGGGGCAGGAAAGCGGCGCTGTCGCTTGTCGGTTCAACCGCCAATCTATCAAGTGTGGCTTTTGAAAACAACCTTATAGATTACGAAGCTGATGGGACTTCAGTGTTGAATATAGCGCCGTGAAGCATTATGAAGCATCGTGAAGCATGAATTAAGGATAATTACAACACATATTTTTAAATGCGAAGACGGACTTCGTATTTAATCGGTGGGCGGGGTAGGCGGGATGAAAAAATAAAAAAATAAAAAAAGGCGGTCTTGCGACCGTCTTTTTTTTGTTTCTCGCTCCGGATTTTTTGCCGTCAGCGCTTTTTCAGCACACATACTGTTTGAAAAGCGCTTCAAGTATTTCGGCGAAATCCATCGCCCGCTCCGGTTCTCCGTCAATGTTGATGGTGTGGGTAGCGGGATCGATAATGACCACGCACCCATATTCCGTGGCAAGGATGTTCACCGCGCTTAGAAATTCCGCCTCACTTTGTCTTTCGACACTCGCAATTCGCGCATGTGGCGCTGTTTTGGCAACTCATAACCCACCTCTCTTTTTGGTTGTCAAAATTTGGCTCTGTTAGCCGGTTGTCAATCGGAGCTATTTGTGATTATATCATATTTTTTAAAAAATGCAATAGCGGATTGACAAATCGGTGTAGTGTTATAGAATATTTAAAATCGAGCAAATTGGCGGTTTTTTGAAAATAAGAAAATTAATTGGAGTTTTGAACTTGAGAAAGGGGGTCATTTTATGCAATTTATGCACAGAGGCATTAAGGCAGAAGGCGAAGAGAAGCCGTGGGTCATTGTTTATCGCGGTGATGCCGAATCATATCCGTATCCGGCAGAAGCGATTATGTTGCCTGCCGGTTTTAATACGCTTGTATTGGCTGATTTTGTGAAATCAGTTTTGAAGGGAACCTGGCAGGTGCTGAATGTTACGCCTGATGAAATTGAAATCGGACACAAGAGTTCACTCAAAAGATTCATTCTTTTTCCGGTTGTCGCCAGAAAAAAGGTTCATCCTTTTTATAGTCACAGAATAACGGACGCTTTAGAGGTGGCTTTGGAGGCGGTTGAAAACCGGCAATGCGCGGCTGTCGCGAAAAACAAGAGTAAAAAATCATAAGAGACGAAGGAGGCTTTATGCCCGAAGAACAGATTTATATCGTTGTTTTTGCCGGAATCGGCGATAGATTTCCTCAGGGAAATTTTCCGACAATGTTATCCGGATTTTCAATGCCCGTCGGCATTGATATTGAAACTGTTGCCGTCATGATTCCCGATACTGCGTGGGAAGTTTTGGAAATTGACCGGAGGCATGGGCAAATAAATATTCAATGCAGATTTACCGGAAGAAAATTCGTGGTTATAAGAGCGGGCGTCGGATTTTTGGAAAAGAGTCCTTTTAATCTTACCAACCGTGTTTTGAACGCAATGGGCGGCGCGATTATCGCGAGCGGAAAACCGCCGTTTATTGAGGGGGCTTATGATCCGGATTTTGAACCGGTGAAAGGGTGAAACAAAATGAATAATCCGTTTAAAAAAGGCGACAGAATTGTTGATAAAATCTCTTTTCGTTTGCCGAATTGGACAGATTGTATTTTGACCGTTGAAGATACGGATGAGACGCATTTTAAGACCGAAGACGGGTGGTTTCCCCAGTACGGCGCGGTCTATTACATGAAAGCCGAGGATGCTTTTATTGAAGCGATAAAAATCCAAGAACAAAAATACGCGGACGCGAAGCGCCGGCGCGACGAAGCGCAAGTGGAAATGTCACAGGCGCTTTTTGCGATAGACTCGCTTAACGAGGCGAGAAAACGGGAGAGCGGGGAAAATGATTAAAATTACCATACCTGGTGACGAGATAAGCCGGCTTCTAAATAATTTTTCCATCAATTCGAAATTAGAAAAAATTGGGGAAGAGAAGATTAATGATAAAATGAAGCAGATTAATGTCGAGATGGAAGAAGTGGTGCCTTCTTCAAAGGTTGAATTGAACAAAAAAATCGCTGAATGGAACGGTATTCCGATTTCGGAACTTTTGAATTGTCCGAATTATAAAGTTTTGGTTGAAGAATACCAAAATTATTTTGTTTCAGTTTTCCGGCAGAAATTGATAGAAGCGTTTGGTTTGGATTTTGACGAAGCCAATGTTTTGTTAGCGCAGATGGCGGGCGTGATACCTGGTTTTTAAGTTTGTTTGAGTTTTGTTCTTTTTTTGGGTGTTTCAGCCCCGCTATTCATTGTATTTTTTATAATGAAGGGCGGGGCTTTTTATTTTTACGGAGAAACATTGCCGGATTTGCCGCGGTTACAGTAAATGAAAGGCAATTTTTATCATTTCGGTTTTATTCCGTTGCATTCCTTAACCTTTTGGCGGTTGATAGACATATAAGACAAAAGATTAATTTTTGTGACAGTTGCAAATATTTTCTTTTGCGGCGGATGTAACGGGGTTTATTTAATCAAAAAGGTCGGATAACGCGAAATCAACGCCCGTTTTTCGGGCGTTGATTTTGTGCTGGTTTTTTGTTTTCCGTTAAGTTATATTGAAAAAAGATTTCTAATTTATAGGAGGGCGTTTTTTATGAATAAGAGCGTTGTGAACGGGAACGGCAACAGCCAGAGGAAGTTTTTTGCCGTATTTGTTTTTGGAGTTATTGTGGGTTTTGGAATCGCTTTTTTTCTTTTGCCTCTTTTCGGCGTTTAGTTTTTACGGCGCGCCAGGTTAAAAAAATGGTAAAAAATAAAAACCGGATTAGAAAAGCCGGTTTTTTCGTATATGGCGGTGATATTTTTTTCTGGTAATTTCGGCCCGCAGTCCGACGGTTTGTTTTTGATAAGAATTATTCCGTAAGTAATGATTATTCCGGCCGCGACACCGAGGACAATATAAGTCATCAAGAGCTTCATCCCGTGCCTTAAGTACATATCCCGCATTTTGTGATTTTTCGGCAGAGCTTTGAATATGATGATGTGCGTCCATCCGTGTATAAAAAGACGCCTGAAGGAAAAATAAGCCAGAGCTAAACCTATCAATACAAAAAGCCATCCCAGATTTTGCATTTTTGCCGCCTTTCGAATTATTAAAAGAGTATTTAACTTTATTTTGTCTTTTTTTTTGAAATAGTCAACAAAAATTCAAGCCGTGTTCTTGCTTGACTTTTTTTATTTTTATGCCAATATATTGGTAGTTTCGGCTTTTTGCCGTTTTGAAAATCAACAGCGAGGAGGCGTTATGCAAATTAATCCCGGTGTTTTCTTTTCTTTGTTTATTTTGTTCGGAATTGTTTTTTCTTTCGGTCATTTCAGGTCGTGGTTTTTTATGTGGCTTTTTATTATTGTTACGGCGGTTTTTTTGGGTTCCGCGCCGCTTCAACCGTTTTTTGTTTATATTTTCTCATTTGTCGTTGCTTTTGCCGCGGCAGGGTATTGTTTCGAGAAACATTTTAAAGATTTGTATTCAGCATTTGGTTTTACGCTGATGAAAGTCGGTGAAAAGGGCGGTCCTACTTTTTCCGAAACATTGGTTCGTGAATTTATGCGTTCATGCTCGTGGTTTGGAATTTTATTTTTTGTTTTAACTATTTTCGGCGGCGCTTATTTGGTTGCCGGTGGAAAGGTGATGTTTTGACCGGAATTTTTTAAAAACAGCGAATCCTGTAGTGAAAAGTAATCACTATTCCGTAGAAAAAAGGAAGGTGGCAGGCATGGCGAAGAAAGAAAAAGAACGGCCGGATAAAAACGATAAAATCGGCAGATGCGGCGATTTGCCGGACGCGGATATTCCCAGCCCCGACCATCTGGACGACGGTGATATGGGCATATTGAATCCGGCGCCGTTTGAAGACGCCGGCTACGAAAGCGGCTGGCCTTTGTATGAAAGAGAAGATTGATTTTTTGCTCTTTTAATTTTTAAAGCCCGGCGGCGGTTTTCACGGCTCCGGGCTTTTATTGTCTCCGGACTTTTTTGCCGGGCGAGTTATTTTAAAAGTAACGATACGCGGTAGACAAACTGAGCGAAAAAGAGGTTGAAAAATGGAAGTGGCGGTCAGTTTTACTTACGGGATAACATGCCCGAAATGCGTTTATGTTTTGAGGACACCGGAAGAATTGAAAGAAATGGCAAAATCGTCCAGAGGAGGCCCGTATCCTTCCTGGGATATGCAGTGCGGAAATTGCGGTTTTCAATTCCGCGCCATGCTCGTCGATACAAGCAACATAAAGTGGTAGTTTCGTAAAAACAAAAATCCGGCTTTTAAAAGAGCCGGAGTTTTTATTTTTTAGATTCTATTTGCTATTTTCTAATTTTTAGAACTATCTTCCTTCACGCGCCAGTATTGTTTTGATGGTCTTTACCGCTATCGCAAGTTCAAGCACCAGAGAGCGGTTTTTTATATAGTAGAGGTCGTGTTGGAGTTTTTCCATCGCGTCTTCAACGGATGCTCCGTAGGAGAATTTTATTTGCGCCCAGCCGGAAAGACCGGGTTTTACGAGATGCCGCATGGCGTAATGCGGAATTTGTTTTTCCAATTGGCTTACGAACTCCGGTCGTTCGGGCCGAGGGCCCACGAAAGACATTTCTCCTTTAAATATGTTCCAAACTTGCGGCAATTCATCAATTCTTGTTTTCCTTATGATGTTTCCAAATTTTGTTATTCTGGAGTCGTTTTTGTCCGCCCATTTCGCCTTGCCGTCTTTTTCAGTCGCGCTGTACATGGAACGGAATTTCAGAAGCATAAATATTTTTCCGTTTTTCCCCACCCGTTCTTGGCGCACGATTAACCTGTCGTTTGATTCTATTTTCGAGAGCAGAAATATCAGTGGGGCGAGAAGAAGCGTGGGTATCCCCAGAATAACCGAAAAAATAATGTCAAAAATTCTTTTTAAGATGTCTATATTTTTTTTATTGATGTCTCTTATGTTTTCAAGAAACCATGTTTCGTTTATGAGGTACACCGGAACTTTTTCGACTATCGATTCATAGAAACTTTCAAAGTCGACGATATTCGCCCCCAGGGGAATTGTTTGATAAAGTTTCTTGGCTATTTTTTCGTTTGACATCATCTTTTTTGAGACGGCTATTATTTGTATTC
>CAZVBU010000028.1:0-8011 GCA_964625935.1 uncultured Candidatus Saccharibacteria bacterium | reverse complement strand
GTCGCTTTTCGCGAAACAATGGCAAACCTCGGTTGTCGGCAAAAAAACAAAAAGCGTCTTTCTGGAAAAAGAAATAATGAAATCCGTTATAAACGGGTACGATGTTTATGTGCCGAAAGGCGTTTCGGTAAAAAACCTAGAGCTTTACGCTTATTTGAGCCTGGTGCACGACATGCTTGAGGAAAAAGTAAAACTTGAAATCCTGAACTTTATCAAACCTCATAATATTTATTTCCAATCTTTTCCGTTCGTGCTGTTTGAAACGCTTAAAAATATCTACGACACCAAAACCGGCATGTTGGCAATAGACACGACCGGCGAACTGACCGACGTCATACTTATAAAAAACGACATCATAGCGGAAGCAAATTGTTTCGGCAAAGGAGAAAATTTTCTCGTAAGAAGGCTTGCCACCGCGTTCAATTACGAGTTCGATCAGGCGCAGTCCCTTTTGTTCCAATATCAAAGAAATGAACTTGAACCGAAGACGCGCCAAAAAGTTGCCGAAGTGCTTTCTTTCGCCGCCGATGAGTGGGCGACGGCCTTGATAAAAATGATAAAAACAATGTCGGAAAAACAATCCTTACCGCAAAAAATGATACTTTGCTGTCCGGATTATTATACGAAAGAAATAGCCGACCGGCTGAATCAACCCGAGCTCGTGTCGCTTACGGCAATGGGCATGCCTTTTGAAATAAGTTTTATCCGGCCCGATATTTTCCAGAAGTATTTTTATTTCGAAAATGGGTTTTCCAATTCAAAAAACAGCTTCCTCTTAATCTCGGCTTTTTTCGCGAATAATCGCTTTAGCTAAACAAAATGAATCAAAGAAAAGTAAAAATAAATGACATAGTGCCGAAAAAACATTCCGATTCGTTTCTTCAGTATGACGAACGGCGCGCGGCGATATCGGCGGAATACGGGCAAAAAGAGCCGGAACCTACGAAAGAATTCCGCCCCGAAGGGAAAAAAATAAGAGAACATTTTCTCAAAAAATTCGGACCGGGCGTAAAAAACGGAGTCAAGAAGGGAGTCGGGTTTACTTTTTCCGCGGTAAAAAAAATAAAATTCACGAAAAAGCAGAAACCGATTTCAAAAAACCTTTCGGCTCATTACGAAATTACGAAAGACGAAACAGAAGAAAGCCGGCCCAAAAAATCATCGAGAAGACAAAAAACCCAAAAAATAACCCTGTATTTCGTGGAGTTGGCGATTGTTGGCCTTCTGGCAAGCATCGCGATAAACTCTTACGCCCATCTGACCATTTATATTTTCCCTCGAACGATAATAATTCCGGCAAACGATCTTGTGGTAAACGCCGGAAACGAAAACGGCTCCGACATGCCCATTAAAATAATGCAAATCGAAGCCGAAAAAGAAAAAGAAGTCGCGGTTACCGAAGTCAAAAAAACGGACACCAAAGCCAGCGGGAAAATCGTTATCTTCAATGATTACAGTTCGGAAAGCCAAATGCTCGTCAAAACAACGCGTTTTGAAACACCGGACGGAAAAATATACAGAATAGACAAAAATATTACAGTGCCGGGGACAACCGTAAAAAACGGCAAAAAAACTCCCGGTTCGGTAGAGGCCACGGTTTACGCCGATAAAATAGGCCCCGAATACAATATCGGCCTTACTGATTTTACCATTCCCGGGTTCAAAGGTTCTCCGAAATACGAAAAATTCTACGGACGTTCAAAAACACCCATGACAGGCGGCGGTTCGGTCAATTCGCCGTCTTTGTCGGAAAAAGATTTGCAAGACGCGGGCGAAGACCTGAAAAAAATACTATCGGAAGAACTTACCGCGAAAGTGGAGCTTAAAAATCCCGAAGGTTATATTTATTTTAAAGAAGCTCACAAAATAGATTTTGAAACCGCGGGTCAGCCATCACAGGATCCCGCCGGGCAGGGCAAAGCAGTATTAAAAATAAAAGCGACTCTTTCTACAATGCTCATATCGAAATCCGATCTGGAGAAATTTATCATCAGCAAGCGCGAAGAACAAAAAAACATGAACAAAGTGGCCATTGAAATACCCGGAGAGCTTATCTTTACGGACATAAAAACAAACTACGAAAGCCAAACGGTATCTTTCGTCGTCCGGGGAAATATCAAATTCAAATACCTTATAGACCAGGAGGAGCTCAAAAAAAGCATAATCGCCTCTTCCGACAAAAAACTTGAGACAATATTGGCAAAATATCCCGCGATAGACGGCGCTCACTTCGACCTTTCGCCGGACTGGTGGCCTGTTTTTCCGCAAAAAGAGTCGAAAATAATGATAGAAATAAAGGAGCGATGATTTCAATCCCCGAGTTAAAAACCTTTTTTAATTAAAAAAGCATTATTTTAAGCCATTTATTTATTATTGACTTTTTTTTGTTTTTTCTGTTATCATAACTTTTACATGCGGAAACGGCTTTCCATGACCGCATCTTTAATTGATGCAAAAAAAGCAAATTAAAATATTGACGGGCCAGGTTGTTGAGGCTCTGCCCAACACCAATTTTAAAGTACGCGTGGATGAAACTGCGGAAGAAGTTCTTGCCCATTTGTCCGGAAAAATGCGCATGCACAGAATAAAAGTGCTTGTAGGCGATAAAGTAAGGATGGAAATAAGCGAATACGGCGGAAACAGAGGCCGCATAGTGCAAAGATTCTAAAATGAAAGTTCGGGTATCAGTAAAAAAAATATGCCGGGATTGTAAAATGGTCAGAAGAAGGGGCCGTATTTTTATAATTTGTAAAAAAAATCCGAAACATAAACAAAGGCAAAAATAATCGGATAGCAATAAAAATAACAATAAACATCAAATAAAATAAATATGCGAATAGCGGGCGTTACAATACCGGATAAAAAAAGGTTGGAGATAGGATTGTCGTATCTTTACGGCATTGGAAAAACGCTTGCCAAAGAAATTTTGGACCAGGCGAAAATTCCCCGCGACAAGCAAGCCAAAGACCTTACCCCGGAGGAGGAGAATTCCATAAGAAAAATTCTGGCAAATTACAAAACCGAAGGAGATTTAAGGCGCGAAATTATCGCCAACATAAAACGCTTGAAAGAAGTGGGAAGTTATCGTGGCATGAGACATTCCCGCAAGCTTCCCGTCTGGGGGCAAAGGACAAAAACAAATTCCCGGACGGTGAGAGGAAACAAGCGCGTAACAATGACAAGTGGTAAAAGAAAACTGGAGAAAAAATAAAAATCCAATATTCAATTTCAATATTTAAATATATCCAAAAATGGGAAAAAAACGCATAGTAAAAGAACAAGGAGGTGGTGTGGACAAAGAGCTTAAGGCCCGGGCTTTAGGCCGTTTACCCAAAAGAAAGCTGGCCGAAGGAATGATATTCATACAATCCACATACAACAACACGCGTGTTTCTTTCGCCGACAAATCGGGCAACATAATGGCGTGGGCGTCCTCCGGTTCACTCGGCTTTAAGGGAACCAAGAAAGGAACGCCGTTTGCCGCTTCAAAAGTTGCGGAACTTGTCGCCGATAAGGCAAAAATGGTCGGTGTAAAAGATCTTGACATCGAAGTCAAAGGCGTCGGCGCCGGACGCGAATCGGCGCTGAGAACCATAATTTCAAAAGGATTTGAGCTGAATTCGATAAAAGACACGACTCCGGTCCCGCACAACGGACCCAAGCCGAGAAAACCCAGAAGGGTCTAAAAATATTAAAGTATCCGGATATTTCAAATATCTTATGAACAACGAAAAATGTAAAATATGCAGACGCGCCGGTCAAAAGCTTTTCCTTAAAGAAAGCCGCTGTTTCAGTCCGAAATGCGCTATGATAAAAAAACCTTACCCGCCGGGAAAAACCACAAAAAAAGGAAGGAAACAAAAATCAGAATACGCGATACAGCTCCGGGAAAAACAAATGCTGAAATTCACTTACGGCCTGAGAGAGAAACAATTTTCCGGTTACGTGCGCCAGGCTTTGAAAAAAGGCGGTTCGAGTATTCCGCTCAAACTCACCCAGTTGCTTGAAACAAGGCTCGATAACGTGCTTTTCAGAATCGGAATCATCCAGTCGAGAAGCCTTGCCAGACAAATAGTCGGACATGGACACATCAGCCTAAACGGAAGGAAAGTAACGGTCCCGTCTATTCATGTAAAAAAAGGAGACAAAATAACAATAAGAAAAGGAAGTGAAGGCAAAAAACCTTTCACCGATCTTGTCGAAAAACTGAAAAAATATTCCCCGCCGGCATGGATACGTCTGGACAAGGAAACATTCGGAGGGGAAATAATCAGGCTTCCCGAGGTGGCTGACGCGGGGCTTAACGCCAACATCAACGCCATTATAGAGTTTTATTCACGCTAAATTTATCTATTATTTTATAAATTTTTAATATTCAATTATGTCGGACTACGATATCATATTGCCGTCAAAACCACGCGTGGTTTTGGAAGAGGGGTCAAAGGGCGTTTACGAAATTGACGGCCTTTATGCTGGCTACGGATACACGCTGGGCAATTCGCTCAGGCGCGTTGTGCTTTCTTCGCTTCCCGGCGCAGCGATAACGATGATTAAAATAGACGGCGTCAACCACGAATTTTCCACAATACCGGGAGTAAAAGAAGATGTTATAACGATACTTCTGAATCTTAAGCAACTCCGTTTCAAAATAATGTCCGACGAGCCCCAAAAGGCTATTTTGCAGATGAAAGGAATGAAAAAAATCACAGCCGCCGACCTGAAACTTCCTTCACAGCTTGAGATACTCAATCCCGAAAAAGAAATAGCCACGATAACGGATAAAAACTCCGAAATAAAAATGGAAATAACCGTCGAAAAAGGATTGGGCTATGTGCCGAGAGAGGTCTTAAAAAAAGAAAAACTCGAAGCGGGCGTTTTGATGCTCGATGCCATATTTACTCCGGTAAGACGCGTTAACTACGAGGTGGAAAATATGCGCGTCGGAGAAAGGACCGACTACAACAGACTCCGCTTCATTATAGAAACGGACGGAAGCATTACACCTCGCGAAGCGCTCGAAAATTCCATCAGAATACTGGTAAAACAGCTAAGCGCGATAATCGGTTTTGAAGAACAGAAAATTATGGCTCCGGAAGACGCGAGAGCAATTGAAGAGGAGCTGGCTCAAGACAAAACACCCGAAGTCGAAAACGAAGAAAAAGAAGAAAAAGAATCCAAGGAGGACTATCTCAAGACAAGAATAGAAGATCTCGGGCTTTCGAATCGCACGCTGAACGCCTTGTCCAAAGCGGGCATAAGGACCGTCGGTGGTTTGGCGAAAAAAAGAGAGGAAGACCTTCTTCTTGTCGAAGGATTGGGTGGGAAATCGTTAAATGAAATAAAGCGATCCTTAGGCAATTACGGCATTATTTTGAAGTAAAAACGGCGCCGGCAAAGTCCGGCCGAAATTGATACCATGCGCCATCTGAAAAAAGCAAAAAAATTCCACAGGGAAAAAGGAGCGAGAAAAGCGTTGTTTGCGACAACGGCCAATAATTTCTTTATGCACGGAAAAATAAAGCTTACCGAGCCCAAAGCAAAAACCCTGAAACCGATAGTGGAAAAAATGATAACAAGGGCGAAAAAAGGCGCGTTGTCCGACATAAGGATTCTCGCGAAAACTCTTGCGCCGAAAAACATCAAAAAAATAAAAGAAATAGCCGCGAAATATTCTTCAAGAAGCGGCGGATATACCAGGATAACCAAACTGAGAGCCAGAAAAAGCGACGCGGCGCGGATGGCGACGCTTGAATTGGTTTAATAAAAAATACATGGCTATGGCGGAAAAAAACGAAAAAATAAAAATACACGAAATAGACGCGAAAAACATGCCGCTTGGCAGGGCAGCGTCATTGGCCGCTACCATTCTAAGGGGCAAGAATTCTCCCTCTTTTTCGCCGAATAAAATACCCGATATCAAACTCCGCGTTCTGAACATAGACATGGCAAAAGTTACCGGAAACAAAGAAAATATCAAACAATATATCAGATATTCCGGATACCCGGGGGGGCAGAAAAAAATTTCTTTCAAAAAAGCTTTCGGAAAAAGCCCGTCGGCGGTTTTCATAAAAACCGTAAAAAACATGCTGGCGAACAACAAGCTGAGAAATGAAATGCTGAAAAAAATATCTTTCGAATAAAAAATAAAAATTAAACATGGTTACGCCCAAAAAAGAAAAAAAAGAAAAAGAGCCGGCAAAACAGGGGAAAATTCCCGCGACGGCGGAAAAAAAGAAAAAAATCGTCCCGAAAGCGACCGAATATTTTGAGGCGGTCGGACGGCGCAAAAACGCCATCGCGAGAGCGAGAATTTCGGAAAATAACGGAGCGAAAGGAACTATCGAAGTAAACAATAAAGACTTCAAACACTTTTTCACGATTCCGGAACTTGTAAACATCGTTGAATCGCCTCTCGTGAAAACAGCGGTCAAAAACAATTTTTTCGTTTCCCTCAAAATAACCGGCGGAGGAATAAATGGCTGGGCGGACGCCGCCAGACACGCCATAAGCCGCGCTCTCATAAAATATAATCCCGAATTCAGAAAAACACTAAAACAACTCGGATTTCTCAAGAGAGACCCGCGCGCCAAAGAACGCAGAAAATTCGGACTCAAAAAAGCCAGAAAAGCTCCACAGTGGAGCAAGCGTTAAAACTCCCGGGGCTTTAAATTCCAACCGTCATAATTATAATTATAGTTATACGGCTGTTCGGCGATAAACCATATTATGACAGGAGAAAAAAACAACAAAAAAATTTCTGACGAAAACGATATCGTTAGCGATATCGTCGCGGAAAATATCCCGCCGGATTCGGAAACAGACGGCAATGAAACGGTTTTTGAAGGCACGGACGAAGAAGAAACAGCGAAAGACAAGCTGAAAAAACTGAGAAACCAGCTTGAAGAATGCAGAAAAGAGAAAGACGAATATCTCGCGGGGTGGCAAAGAGCAAAGGCCGATTTCATAAACGCCAGAAAAGACGAAGAAAAAAGACGCGAAGAATTCATCAAAATGTCGAACCGCTTCATTATGGAAGATATTCTGAACGTTCTCGATAGTTTCGATATAGCGCTTAAAGAAACCTCGAGCGGGGAAAAGCAGGCAAACGAAGAAATTTCCGCGACTCTCAAGGGATTCCGGCTGATAAAATCCCAGCTCGACGATATTCTGAAAAAATACGGATTGGAACTGATAAAAACCGACGGAGAAAAATTCGACCCGTCGCGCCACGAAGCGATAGACGAGGAAAAAACAGACAAAGACTCCGGCATCATAACGGAAACGTACCGCAAGGGATACATGATTAACGGAACGGTTGTCAGACCGGCAAAAGTAAAAGTTTCAAAATAAAAAATAAAAACAAAATAAATAAAAAATTATTAATTAATTTAATAATTATCCGAAAATATGAGCAAAATAATAGGAATTGATCTCGGGACGACCAACTCGGCGATGGCAATCGTGGAGGGGGGCGAACCGAAAATACTCGAAAACTCGGAAGGCGGAAGAACAACGCCTTCGATAGTAGCCATTTCAAAGGCCAAAGACCGGCTTGCCGGACTTTTGGCAAAACGCCAGGCCATCACAAACCCGCAAAATACGATATATTCCGTAAAAAGGCTTGTCGGGAGAAATTACAGCGAAGAAGAGGTCCAAAACGACAAAAAACTTCTGCCTTACGAGCTCCGTGAAGGAGACAACGGCGGAACCGAAGTCAAAATGGACGGGAAGTGGTATAAACCTTCGGAAATTTCCGCTATGATACTCCAAAAACTCAAAGCCGACGCCGAAGCCCGGCTCGGACAAAAAATAGAAGAAGCCATTATCACCGTTCCGGCTTATTTCAACGACAGCCAGAGAAAAGCCACGAAAGACGCGGGCGAAATCGCCGGTTTCAAAGTAAAAAGAATAATAAACGAACCCACGGCGGCCGCGCTGGCTTACGGCTTCAACAAAAAGAAAAATGAACAGATAGCCGTTTACGATTTCGGCGGCGGAACTTTCGACATTT
>CAZVBU010000027.1:0-8165 GCA_964625935.1 uncultured Candidatus Saccharibacteria bacterium | reverse complement strand
GAAAGGTCGGCTCGAATTGTACAAACGGTGTCTTAAAAAATGGGTACCTTACATAACGTCATCAATCAAGCCATCAAAAAAATTAACAGCAGTAGACTGATAAATATATGATCCTATGGTAAAATCGGCAGAACTATTGTAATTAGATGTCGCAAGACCGGTTTCTGTTCCAATATTTTCGCCATTTTTATAAAAAGTAATTGAACCTTCAGAAGCATCGTAAACATACGCCAAATGATACCATGCATTTATATTTAGTGTAGTTGATTTTTCCGCAAATTTTGACGGATACGAACCATTGGAAGAATTACCAAACTGTAAATAAAGATTGCTGCTAGCGTCGGTGTAATACGACACCAGATAAGACCACTGAGATCCCGAATTGCTGCTCTTGCCAACCAATACGGCTCCATCGTTTACAGGATGACTTTCGGCTTTAACCCAAAGTTCCACCGTCATATCACCAGATATGTCTAAACCGACTTGATCCCCATCAGAAATTCTTAAATATTGATTACTACTTTTTTCCAAGTCAATAGAACCGGAGTTATTAGCTTGAATTTTCAAAAAAGAAAAGCAAAAAGCGGCAACTAATAATATAAATAAAAAACTAACTTAATTTTGTAATTTATTTTTTCCATATTCTATATTTATAAATTATAATAAACTAATAAACAAAATAATAATTATTCAAAAAATTTTGTTAAAATTTTTTCGACCTTTGAATATTAAAAATAAAAAAAATATTCTACTTTTTAGCAATAATATAAAGACTATTGGCTATCTCTTCTTTTGCAAAAAATTTATCCAAATACTTAATAGGTAAAAACATAATCAAAACCAAACCCTTGACTAACAAATAAAAAAAGGAGTTTTTTTTAAAAAATAAACCAAAATAATCAGAAACAAGGTCCAGCAAAGCGACGCCCCCCGCATTCAACGCCAATTTCAACATTTTTAAATTCTTTAAATAAAATTTCCAAACCATCTCTCGTAAAATTCCAATAATGCTTGGGGTAGGGATGATAAATATGAACGGAAGGCACCCGCGCAAAAAACAGACCACCGTGTTTCAAAACGCGCCTTGCCTCCTCAACGCACTCCGAAGGGTATTTAACATGCTCTAAAACATAATCAGCTATAATACAATCGACTGTTTCATTTTTTAATGGCAATTTGTGAAAATCGGCCTTAATATCAACATTATCAAATTTTTCAATATCAATATTAGTAATATCTTTTCTCAATCTCCTGTTGCCTGATCCTATCTCGACAACGCAACCACTTATGTTTTTCAAAAATGATTTTAAATGATCGTTGGGTTTGTAATCACTAGTTATAAATTTTTGAAAAAATTTAAAAATTTTTGCAATTTTAGTTTTTTTGGAAAATTCCTCTTGATAATTCATAACTACTAAAAAAATTATTTTAATTTAGATAAAATAGCAATTTTCTGCGCCAGTTTTTTTATTTTTTCTTTCTGGTCGGAAATTTTTACGGAATAATCCATATTCAAAAAAAGCATAAAAATAAAACCGAACAGAAATATCGTGGTCGTGGGATCTTCCGCTCCTATCAAATGGCTGAAAAATAAAAGTAATTTCTCCCATAAAACCAAAGTAAACATTGAAATTCCAACAGCTATCCAAAGCCAGGAATATTCTTCTTTTATTTTTCTCCTGCGCACGAGTTCCAAAACAAAAATCAGAAAACCGATGCTTACCATAAGCGCGAATATTTTTTGATGAAAAGTCATGATAAAATTAATTCAAAATGCAAAAATAAAAAATAAAAATGTAATTTAAAATGTAAAATTATCGTTTACCCTTTAAAGCCAAAACGCTCGAACCAATAATCTTAGAAATTTCATCTACTTCCTGTAAATTCTTATCTGTCTCATCTAAAAATTCTTTATTATATTCTTTTATTACTATGAGCCAATACTTTGTCTCGTTTGCGGATTTTAACGCTATCTCAAAAAACTTCAAATAATCTTTTCTTGAACTCGACGCTTTTGCTTCCACAACATTAGCGCCTATTGAAGTAGAACTTCTCACAAGCTGATCCGCAACGGGCCATAAATTCCGATCTTTTCTTAGCGCTTGGACAAACTTCAAAATCTCAACGGAAAACGTGATTAATCGTTTCGTAAATTCCTTTTTAAATTTTTCTTTGTCATTCTGCATTTTGATTTTTGATTTTTGAATTATAATTAATTTTTCTTAAATATACCATCGGAATTGAAAGCGCCATTTTAAAAATATAATACATCGGTTTTATTACTCCGCCGTGCATTGATTCGTTTTTTTTGGTATTGGCATACATTATTACCGGCACTTCCGCTATTTTAAACCCGCAACGGTTTAGCAAAATTATCATATCGGCGTCGGGATAATCCGATGGGAAATATCCACTCGTAAAAAAATCAATAACATTTTTATTTAAAGCCTTAAAACCGCTATTTGAATCGGTGATTTTTTGACCCGTTAGAAAAGAAGCTATTTTCGCAAAAATCACCGAACCTATTTTACGCGCGAAACCTGTCTGATATTCGGATTCGCGAAAAAAACGAGAACCGATAACCAAATCCCCCGCGCCCTGCTTCAAGGCTCTGATCAGATCGGCAAGATATTTGGGTTCGTGTTGGCCGTCGGCGTCCATTTGCAAAATATATTTATATCCCCCGTCTTTCGCGTAAAAATATCCTGTTTCCAAAGCCACGCCATACCCCAAATTAAACGGTAACGAAACAACACCGGCGCCGGCTTTTTTCGCCACCTCGTCCGTGCTATCGCCTGACCCGTCATCAACAACCAAAATATCCAAACCGGGATAAAGCCCTTTGACAGAGGCAACAACGCCGGCTATCCTTTTGGCTTCATTATACGCGGGAATAATTAAAAGAGTGTCTTCTGTCATTTTTATATATTAACGCCTGTGGCCTTTCTTGCAATCAACTTTAACATACCTATGCCGATTAAAGCGCTCGCAATGAGCTCCAGCGCCGCTCCGTATATACCCAATAAAGAAATTAAAAAATAATTCAAAATGATATTACTTACAAAAACCGCCGACATCAAAACTGTTTGCCACCCGGGAAAACCGGACTGAGACGGTAATTCCCAAAAAACATCGTAGCCGGAACGAATAAAAATTCCGAACAAAAGCAAAGAGAAAACGGACCAACTGATAAAAGAGTATGATTTATCCAGAAAAAGTAACGAAAACCCGTAATACATGACGACGGAAAATACAAAAACCAAAAAAGAAGGAAAAAACCATTTTTTCAAAAAATCCCTTATTAAAAAAGTCAATTTTTCACGCTCCCCTGCTGAAACCATGCGTGCGATTACGGGATTGTAATTTACTCTGAAAATTCCCGTAATTTGTCCCAATCCTTCGGCAAATAAAGCGGCGAAGCTATAAATACCGACGATTCTATCGCTTAAGAAAATACCCAGCATCAAAACATCAACTCTGGAATTTATTTCGGCAATACTACCGCCCAAAAAAGATTTCGCGCCAAAAAGCAAATGTTTTTTAAACCAGCCGAAACACCGCGAAGGAGAAACAAGCGAAAAATATTTTAAAACATAAAAAAACAGGAAAAAAAACAATATGCTTTCCGTGGCGGTAAAAACAAGAGGAGAAAAATCTCCGCCAAGTCCGGCAAAATAAAAAACAACAAGAAAAAAAGGAAGCGACAAATATCTGAACATATAAAAAAACGCGTATTGTTTCATCAGGCTTTTACCGTTTAAAAAAGATAAAAGAATCTTATTCATCGCGAAAAACCACAGCCCCGCGACGACAAGATACAGCCCGCGCCCGGTTAACGGGCTGTCCAAAATATCCGAAATAAAAGGAATACTGAAATAATACGCGCTTATCGCGACAGTAGCCGTAAAAATACATAAAAAAAGAGCCGAAGAAAGAATTTCATCGGTAGTTTTTTTGTCCTCATGATATACGGAGATATACTTTAAAACCGAAGCAAAAAGTCCGAAAACCGCGAATTGCGAAACGAGAATATAAACGGCATAAACCTGATTAAAAACCCCGAGAATTTCCACCCCGTAGAAAAAAAGAATCAAAACGTTCAAAAGAACGCCGCCGATACCCAAAGAAACAAAACTTAAAAAATTCCACCAAATGCCTTTATGGAAATCTGTTTGAGGAAAAAGTTTTTTTACAAAAAACATATGGTCACGTTTAACGGTTATGAAGCCCGTATCGTCTAGAGGTTACTTCTGCCGTCTTTAAACTTATACCAAGCACTTGATAATTTATACAACTGACGACCTGATTTATCATATACATCAATCAATTCTTCGCATAATTTAACATCCATTTTATAAATATCCCGACAATGTTCCAAACCAACAATCGTTTCTTTACATTCTCCCATAGCATCATCTAGGTATTTTTGAAATCCTGCTTTTTGGTGTCTTTTCGCGTATCCTTCAGCAATAAGCCGAGGTATTGCTTTACAAGAACGAGAAAGCTGGTCTTTCAAATCATATCTTTCAGAATCGGGCAACTTCGACAAAACTTCAGTCATCATTTTTATACTTGCCTTATATGTATTTTGGTATACCTCTAAATCCCTGAAACTTTTAATTAGCTTTTTGTCTTGCATATTTTTACATAACCCTAACCCCTTAACGACACGGGGCTCTTTACCCATAAACGATTAACGTATTAATAGAGTTTCGGCATTGAATTAATTACCCGAATCGCTTTATTAATATCAAATCCAATCGTTCGCGCGTACCACTCAAGCGAATCAAAACGTGGCTTATTTTCTCCTTTTATCAATTCGTAAGCTTTTTTTCTATCAATATGCCCGGCTCTTATCTGGAAACTTCTAAAAACATCATTTTCATTGAATCCAGTCGCTGTCATATAAATATAGTTATACAAAGCGGCGGTTCCATCATCTATGCGCCAGGTAACAATGGTCTCTTTTTCTCTTTCCCAGCCATAATTGCCTATCGTTGAAAGGATCTCGTCCTCATCCCACTTTATATAATTAAAAAGATGCAAACTTCTGCAGGGAAATAGAAACGCGCAATACGCACCAAAAAATGTGTCAAAAAGAGATGTGTTTATATAAGAAGGGTTGGTTATAAATTCCGTGAAATAATATTTCATTAGTTTAAATTTTGCCGACATTCCAAGATACTGATATTCCCCAACACCGGGCTCAACTCTAAGCCCTGCAAATCCTACTTTTATAAGATCGTCCTCAAGCCCTTCCCCATAGCAATCTATTGAAAAGTCAATACCTGTTTTTTTCATCAACCAATCGGTCTGTTTCAAAAGTTCCTTGTCTCCCGCCATTAAGAGCGGGATCATACCAAGCCGTGGACGCTTAAGCCACGCCTCAAGATTCATCTTTACATTTTTTCTTTTTTTTCTAATGTCGGCGGAAATAATAATATGCTCTATACCCAAAGCACCACACATCCTCGCCTCATTTCTCCTACCCAAGTCTGTCATGACCCCCCAATCATACGTAAAAGCAATTGGATTCATACCTAAAACTTTCTTAATGTAATGCAAGCCATAACTACTATCCCTGCCTCCGGAAAACGGCACAACGCAGTCAGGCTTTCCGTCGTTTCTACGGCGTGACGCAAGCACTTTTTCAAGCTCAACCTCTCCTTTTGTTTTCAATGGCCTGAAATTCCGACAATAATCACAGACTCCGCCACTATCAAACTCAACAAAAGGCATAGTGCTCGGCATTAAACATTTCACGCATCTTTTTAAACCTTTGCCGGCATAAATCTTTTCCCACTCCTCCATCATTTCTTTTCTTATTTCCGGAGAAATTTTATAATCAGCGGAAATAAAATTTATATTCTTAATTTCGGCCGGAAATTTTTTTTCGGAAATTTTTGTCACCATTTCTTTCGGTATTTTTTTGAAAATAATATCAGGCGTCTCCGAAACACTGTCCGCAAAACCGAATATATTGTTTTTCAGATCTTTCAAATCCAAAGCCAGCGCGGTACCCGGTCTTAATTGAATAATTTTAGTAGAATCAAAATCTACAATATTTTTTGATTTTTTGATAAACTCTTCCAAAATATAACTCTCCGAAGCAAAAACAAAAATATCATTATTTGTACCGAAGAGATAATAAAGCGAACCCGTATTTGTGGCGAGAAACATTGTGTCGCTTTCTTCAAACAAAACAGCCACCGAAGCCGAGCCCTCAAGTTCACCGAATAATTTGTTTAGCGACTTATTCAAAGAACCGCTCTCGTCAATATATTTTTTCAATAAAGACAGAAAAACTTCAGTATCCACTTCATAATTTTTTTCCAAATCGGGATGCGCTTTCCACAATTCTTTATCATTGGCGATTATGCCGTTATGAACACCAACAAGCCCGTCTTTTATGACCGGCTGATTGTTTTCATCGTCATATTCGCTACCGTGGGTTGCCAGCCGTGAATGCCCTATGATAGAAAAAGCCACTGATTTCCACGGATTACCAATGACCACGGATTTCCACTGATCATTCGACGTATCTGTGGTAATCTGTGGTTCCTTATCCGTGGCTATCTGTGGTTCAATTTCTTTCCAGAAATTTTTGTATGCCTCATTTTTAATAAAATCCGAAGCGCTCAAAGGAGACTTGAGCACATCTATAGAACTATCGCTTTTCACGGCCAGCCCGGCCGCTTCTTTACCGCGCGATTCGGACAATTTAAATAAAACACCGGCCAGCTTTTTTAAGTCTTCCGGCTTATATTCCGCGTCTTCTTTTATGGCTATACCGAATATTCCGCACATACCTTAATTTAGAATCATGAATTAAGAATTATGAATCATGGCTTCCTCATTATAAGTTATAACAACAAAAATCGCCAAAAAGTTATTTATGACTGGCGATAAATTCCATTATTTTACCGGCTCTTTTGGTCCAAGTGTAATTCTCAACATCGCTTCTCGCTTGTTTTGATATTTTATCGGCCAAATCTTCTTCGTAAACGGCTTTGTAAATTCCCATGGCTAACCTCCCCGAATCGCCGGGTTTTACCAATATTGAATTTTTATCGCTTAAAACTTCCCTTACGGACGGCAGTAAAGAAACGACAATCGGCCTTAACGAAACCATATACTCAAAAATCTTTAAGGGAGACATATAATACATATAATGTTCTTTGTCGGGGAAAGGAGCGATAAGAACATCCGACGCTTTAAGATACAATGGCACATCTTCGCGCAAAACCCTGCCCGTAAAAATTACTCTGTTTTTTAAAAACCTGAGCAAAGCGGCGTCGTTTGACTCGAAACTTTTTTCATCAATTCCAACCAAAACCAAAACAAATTCATCGTCCAGGTGCTTTAAAGATTGAATGGCATCATCTATCCCCTTTTCAATACCCATTGTCTTTGAAGATCCGATGTAACAAATAATTTTTTTATCCTGAGGCAAATTTGTTTTTTTTCTGGCGTCAATTTTTGAAACTTCAATATCAAACTTCGCGATGTCAACGCCGTCATGAGCCACCAGTATCTTTTCCGAAAGATTTTGGCCACGGATTTCCACGGATTCGCTGGAACCACTGATTTCCGAAAATTGATTTACATAATAATCTTTGAGGCCCCCGCTTATGCAAACCACAAGACATCGACGTATAACACGCCTTATAAAAAAGTTATTTTTTGCCGTATGCGCTTCCCACACCAATCCTTTTCTGAAAAAAGACAAAAAGAACAAAGAAAGTTCATCTCGTGAATAAATAATTTCCGGCTTTTTAATAAGCGCGTAAAAGGAGGCCATTTTCGCGAATGAAGTCCACTGGAGTAAAAAACCTATTTTCCCAAACCTCACCAAGTCCAAACATGGCAACTTGGTAATCTTGAAATTCTTCTGAACGCCGTAATATTCGTAAATATCGGTTTTTATTTTGTTAGACCTGTTGGGTACTACCAGCTCCACATCAAATTTTGAATTTTGCTCTGTAATTTTGATTTTTGAATTTTGATTTTTGAATTCAAATTGCGAAAATGCTTCAAGCATTTGGGCTATCTGAATCCCATGCGCCTTCTCGGTCGGCATTCGAGCGTTTGCGATATACAATAATTTCATATACCTTAATATGGATTTAAGATTTACGATTAAAGAAAATAATTCAATAAATTAC
>CAZVBU010000026.1:0-8184 GCA_964625935.1 uncultured Candidatus Saccharibacteria bacterium | reverse complement strand
GATACTTCACAGGGCTTTTCATGCTTTGCCGGATTTTACTTCTCCCCAGGGCGAGCCCACCGGGGCTCTTTACGGTTTTTCCAGCATGCTTCTGAAAATATTAAGCGATTTGAAGCCGGATTATCTCGCGGCATGCTATGATTTGCCGGAGCCGACGTTCCGGCATGAATTTTACGACAAGTATAAAGCGCATCGGCCGAAGACCGACAGCGCTTTAAGCATGCAGATAGACCGGTCGAAAGAGATTCTCGCCGCTTTCGGCGTGCCGGTGTTCGAGATGAAGGGTTTTGAAGCGGACGATTTGCTCGCGTCAATAACGGAAAAAACGAAAGAACAAAAAAATCTGGAAACGGTAATCGTTACCGGCGATTTGGACACTCTCCAGCTTGTCGGAAAAAACGTGGAAGTTTTTGCGATGAAAAAAGGAATAGGAGAAGCCGTGATGTACGGCGTTAAAGAAGTCAAAGAGCGCTACGGTTTTGAACCGGAGCTTTTGCCGGATTATAAAGGGCTTGTCGGCGACCCTTCGGACAATATTTTGGGTGTCAAAGGAATAGGCGAAAAAACCGCGACAATCCTTATAACGAATTTTTCCAAGCTTGAAAAAATTTACGAGGCCATTAAGAAAGACAGGAGTGTTTTTGAAAAACTGGGGATTAAGCCGCGCGCCGTTTCTCTTTTGGAAGAAAACGAAGAAGAGGCTTTTTTCAGCAGGGTTCTTGCCGAAACAAGAAAAGACGCGCCTGTCGGTTTTGATATTTCATCGGCGGAGTTTATGAAAAAATTGGACCGTAAAAAAATAGAAAATATTTTCAAGAATTACGGCTTCAGGAGCCTTATAAACAGATTGCCTTATTTTTCCGGAGCCGCGGAAACATTCGCGCCGGAAAAATCAGCTCCGGAAGCGGGAGATGCCGGCGCGACGGCTGAATTTTCCGAAGAAATAAAGATAATGTATTGGCTTCTCGATTCGCGGCGCGTTAATCCCGATATGGAGGAAATTCTGGAATTTTCCGGCAGACCGGCCGCGGAAACGCGCGATTTTCTTTTTTCTTTGATCAAAAAAGGCGGTCTTGAAGAAGTTTACGAATCTATAGAAAAGCCCCTGATACCCGTGCTTAAAAAAATGGAAAGACAAGGTATGCTTCTTGACACGGATTATTTGGCGGAATTGTCTTCCGACTATCACCGGCGCATAAAAGAATCGGAGAAAAAAATATTCGCTCTCGCGGGAGAAGAATTCAATGTTAATTCTCCCAAACAGCTCGGCGCCGTTTTGTTCGAAAAAATGAAAATAAGCGCTTCCGGGGTCAAGCGCACTTCCACGGGCGCTCGTTCCACCAGTTTTCCCGAACTCGAAAAAATCAGGGACCGGCACCCTATTATCGAGGAAATTTTTTCTTTCCGTGAAATTTCCAAGCTTACTTCGACTTATGTCGACGCTCTACCGAAGCTTGTGGATAAAGACAAAAGATTGAGAACGAATTTTAACCAGACAGGCACTACAACCGGGCGTCTTTCTTCTTCCGAGCCGAATTTGCAAAATTTACCGGTACGCACGGAATTCGGCAAAGCGATTAGAAGAGCTTTTGTCGCTCCCGAAGGCAAGGTAATTGTTTCTTGCGATTATTCGCAGATAGAGCTCAGAGTGGCGGCGTATCTCAGCCGCGACGAAAAAATGAACGAAGCTTTTGAAAAAGGCGAAGATATACATACTCGCGTCGCGGCCGAAGTTTTCAATGTCCCATTAAAAAATGTCGATTCCGAAATGAGGCGGCGCGCAAAGGTTATTAATTTCGGGATTCTTTACGGCATGGGGATAAACAGCCTGAGAAGAAGCCTTGGGTGTTCGCGGGAAGAGGCGGAAATTTTTTATGACGAATATTTCAGGGATTTTTCCGGCATGAGGGATTACCTCGATGAGATTGTTTCGCGCGCCAGAAAAGACGGTTTTGTCAGTACTCTTTTTGGCAGAAGGCGTTATGTTCCCGAGATAAATTCTCCGGTGGAATATATAAGAAAAGAGGGCGAAAGAATGGCTATAAGCACGCATATCCAGGGCACGGCAACGGGCGATATAATAAAATTAGCTATGGCAAAAACAGACGAAGTTATAGGTAAGAGCCCTTTTAAAAAAGGTATTTCGATGATTCTGCAGATTCATGACGAACTTCTTTTTGAAGTTGACAATGGTATAATAAAAGAAGCGGTCACATTAATCAAAAAAACAATGGAAGATAGAAACGTGACCAAAGTGCCGCTTATCGTTGACGCCGCTTACGGCGCCAATTGGGGCGAGCTTAAGAAGTTTTAAATTTGGATATTTTAAATTTTTAAAATATGGAAAATACCGGAATATTATTCACGAGCCTGGTTTCTTTCCTGATTTTTTTAAGCGCCTTTTTTTTGGGTGCTTACGTTTATAACAAGCGCCGTTTTTTGAAAAACGCGTTTGAAATGCGCCAATATTCTTTTTTTCTTTTCGCCACGGCGGGTGTATGGTTTTTTGTGGCGATTCGGCTGCTTTTTGCCTGGGCGGAAAACGATTATTATAACAAGATACTGTTTATCGCCGATCAAATTTTTGTTTTTATTTCAGGCCTGCCTATCGCCGGCTATTTGGCTTTGCGTATCTTTAAAAACCGTTTTGTTTTTAAGATTACACTTTTTATTTATTTCTTGGCTCTTGTTCTCGGTGTTTACAGCCTTTTTACGGGAGAGATAACCGAAGTGGGGACGACTTATTTCGCGAGCAAGCTTCAGGTCTGCGATTTCACTTTCGGTCTTTTTATGACGATAATTTTACCGCTTCTTTGGGCGTCTTTTTACGATACTGTTTCGGGTATTATCGCGTGGCTGAAATCGAAAAAAACCGAAGATCCGTTCGGATTTGTTTACAGCAGTATAATAATGGTTTATCTGGCTTTGGGGATTTTCGATGAAAAAGGTTTTATCGCCGGTTACGAACTGGTTTTTTTCAGATTGCTTTTTGTGGCCGTTTTTTTGGCGGCTTTCGTGAATTTTCATTTTCAATTCGTGAAAAGCGGAGCGGATTCGACCGGACAGCCGACGCCTTTAACGGGGGCGGGAAGCGCGAGCGCGTCGTCTTCCGCGAGGAAAGGCGTTATATTCAGGAGAGTGGTTATTCTTTTAATTTTTCTCTCTCTCATCCCTGTTACGTTTGCTTCCTTTCTTATCATAACAAGCTATAACACCGCGATTTCTTCCATTGAATCCTGCGGTGATGTTTCTTCTTTAGACATCGCTATATTAAGGGAGAATGTCACTATTCAAGTTTTTTTGGTTCTTTTGCTTCTTGTTATACTCGTGCTGTTTGCCGGCATTCTGGCGGCTAGAAGCATTACAAGGCCGATATCGATTTTGCTTCGCGGTGTGAAAGAGATAGCAGGCGGCAATCTCGATGTCCGTTTCAATATCAAATCCGATAACGAACTTGGCGACTTGGCCGAAGCGTTTAACGAGATGGCTCAAAAATTAAAAGATCAACGCGAGCGGGAACAGCTTGTGGCCCGGCTCAAGACAGAATTCATTTCGATAGCCGCTCACCAGCTACGCACGCCTCTTTCTAGCGTCAAATGGATACTCAAAATGCTTCTTGAGGGCGATTTCGGAGCCTTAAACGAACAGCAGAAAGAATTCGTGGAGAAAGGGTACGAGTCCAACGATAGGATGATCCATCTTGTAAATGATCTCTTGGATGCTTCGCGCATTGAAGAGGGCAGGTTCGGATTTCAGTTCGTGGTGAGCGATCTTAAGGAGTTTTTGTCGGAACTTGTAAATGAGGCCGAAGTCAACGCGCGCGAGAAAAAGATAGTGGTTGAGGCGGATTTACCTCAGGGGGAGATGAGGCTTATTTTTGATCCGAACAGGCTGAAGCTCGCTTTGTCCAATCTTTTGGATAATGCCATTCACTATACGCCGGAAGGCGGCAAGGTAAGGGTTTCCGCGAAGACGGTGGAAAATTTTATCAAGGTTTCAGTTTCGGACACAGGGGTGGGTATACCCGAATCGCAGAAGTCACGTGTTTTTTCGAAATTTTTCCGCGCGGATAATGTTATAAGGCTCCAGACGGAAGGGACTGGTTTGGGGCTATACCTCGCTAAAAATATAATCGAAAAGCACGGCGGTAAAATATGGTTCGAATCTATTGAGGGCAAAGGAACGACTTTTTATTTCACTCTGCCTGTTGCCAGGAGCTCCGTCAATTTATCCCCCTTCGAGAATTAATTTCGGGTTTGTGGCAAGTAGCCGCATTGTGTTAAAATTAAGTTGTTGATTACGGAGAGTCGTGTCGTCCGCCAAGCGGTATAAAATCGGTTTTTATATATTTTTATAATTTTTGTAATATGACAAACGAAATTGCCAAAAAAAGAATCCTTATAATAGAAGACGAGAAGCCTCTTTTGGCCGCGGTGAAATCAAAATTAGAGCATAGCGGGTACGCGACCATTTCGGCTGAAGACGGACAGGCGGGCCTTGACAAGATAAGGCAAGAGAAGCCGGATCTTATACTTTTGGATATTATTTTGCCACAGAAAAACGGTTTCGACGTTTTGGAAGAAATGAACAGCGAAAAGATAGATATTCCTGTTATAATTATTTCCAATTCCGGCCAGCCGGTTGAAATTGACCGAGCAAAAAAACTCGGAGTGCGTGATTACCTTATAAAAGCCGATTTCAGTCCGTCTGAGGTTATAGATAAGGTTATCGGTGTTGTCGGACCGGGGGACAAACAAGAAGAAGGGCAAAAAAAAGAAAAGACCGCCGCGGCTTCTTTGCCGAAGCAAGATTCCGGGGGTAGTTCTCCCGGCAAGCATAAGGTGCTTGTTGTTGAAGACGATGAATTTTTACGCCAACTCGTGTGCCAGAAGCTTATGAAGGAGAATTTCGAAGTTGACGCCGCTATTGATTCCACGGGTGTGTTTCAGGTTCTTGAAAACAAGAAGCCGGATTTAATTCTTTTGGATTTAATCTTGCCGGGAATGGATGGATTCGAAATACTCAAGCGCATAAAACAAAACAAAGATATGTCCGATGTTCCGGTTATAGTGCTCAGCAATCTCGGTCAGGCGGAAGATATAGACCGCGCGATGGCGGGGGGCGCCGAAGATTATATGGTTAAGGCGAATTTTACTCCGGGAGAAATAGTTGAGAAGATACGTTTCATACTTCAAAAAAATAAAGTCAATTAAAAATGTCCGTTTATCTGGTTTTGGGCGAAGATACTCAGGCGAGCCGCGAAAAGCTTAATGCTTTCGTGGCCCGTTTTTTAAAAAGCGGAAAATCAACCGCGGTTTTTGGCTATAACGATCAGGATTTTAACGAGCAGGCTTTTAACGATTTGTTCAAGGGAACTTCTTTGTTCCACGATAGGGCGGTTTATGTTTTGAAGCACAACTTGGTTAGCGCCGTCATAGCCCCGTACCATATCGGCAATTTGGAAAAATACGCTTCGTCGCCGGATGTTTTTATTTTTTACGAATACGGCGATGCTTTAGCCGCGGATAGAAGAAAGCTTGTGGAAAAAATCGCCGAAGAGATTTATGGCGCGATTTCGGCGAAAACAAAAAATCCGCCGGCGGACGCGGTTAAAAAATCCCCGGCTAAAAAAGGAAAAGGCGTGAGTGAAGAATGGGTCAGGCTTTTATTCAGAATATGCGACGCTTTCGTTTTGAGAGAAAGAAGCAACGCGTGGATCTTGTATCAGGAAGCTGTCGCGGCCGGAGTTTCAGAAAAGGAAATATTTTTTAAGATTGTCTGGGCGGTTAAGTCGCTTCTGATTATCAAATCAGGCGGTGGCAGGAGTCTTAAAGGTTTTGTCGCGGCCAAATATAAAAAAGCCGCCCCGCTTTTCGGCGGGGATGAGCTGAAAAAAATTTCTTCTGATCTTTTGGAGCTTTATCATAAAGACAGGTACGGCCTGTCCGAGCTCGGAACCGGCATGGAAAAGATGATACTTAAGATTTAGCGTTTTTGTTCACCATCCTCATCAGGACCGCCTTTTTTCTGCCGGCGGTATTTTTCTTAATGACGCCGGTTTTCGCGGCTTTGTCTATCGCTTTATAGGCCGAGCTTACCAGTTTCGTGGCTTCGCTTTTTTTGCCGGTATCAATAAGTTTTTTTATCGATTTTATCACCTTTTTCATCTGTTCGGACTTTATTTTGTTTTGCGCCCGTTTTCGGAGCGATTGTCTTAACGCTTTTTTGGCTGATGTTGTGATTGGCATAATATTATTTTTTTCGAATTTTTTAATCGGTTTAATGTTAAATATAGTAACAGAAAGGTCAAAATTTGCAAGACATGGTTGTCTTTTACAACCCTCAGCATAGAAGGTAAAATAGAGTATATGATTTCAAAAATAACCGGCTCGTTGGTTTTTAAGGGCGCGCGGTTCGTAGTCGCGGAAACCGGTGGCATCGGCTATAAGGTTTATATCGGCGCGGAAACTTATAGTAATCTTCCCAAAATAAACGAAAGCGTTTCTTTTTGGGTGCATTTTTATTTGCGCGAGAACAGGGCTGAATTGTATGGTTTTTTGAATTATCCCGAATTGGAATTTTTCGAACAGCTGATACAGATATCCGGCGTGGGGCCGAAGAACGCTTTGGGTGTTTTGTCCGCCGGGCCGATTGATACTCTGAAAAAGGCCGTGAGTTCCGGTGAAACATCTTATCTTACGAAAGTTTCCGGTATCGGAAGAAAACTCGCCGAAAAAATAATTATCGAACTTAAAAATAAAATGGCGGAAATGGAAAATCTGGACTCCCCTGTTTTCAAAGAAGAATCGGACGCGATTGAAGCCTTAAGGTCGCTCGGTTATTCTCTCAAGGAAAGCCGCGAAGCCATGAAGAAAGTATCGAAAGAAACGAAGGGAGCCGAAAATATCGTGAAGGAGGCGTTAAAAAACATCACCCGACAATAATGGAAAGCTTGTTGGAAAAAATTCTTCGTTTTGGCCGGCGCGTTATTCCCGCTTCGGTTTTCCGTTCCCTTCAACCTTTCTATCATTTTCTTTTGGTTGTTTTGGCGGTATTGTTTTACCGTTTTCCGGCGAAAAAAATAATTGTTGTCGGCGTAACCGGCACAAAGGGGAAAACCACTGTTTTGGAAATACTTAACGCTGTGTTCGAACGTGCCGGTTTCAAAACCGCTGTTTTATCCACTCTCCGCTTTAAGATTGGCGATAAGAGCGAGAGAAACTTGAAAAAAATGACCGTGCCCGGCAGGTTTTTTGTCCAGAAATTTCTAAGGCGCGCCGTGAATGAAAAATGCGAATACGTTTTTATGGAAATAACGTCTCAAGCGGTTTCGCAGTTTCGCCACAAGTTCTTGTTTTTGGATGCCGCGATATTTACTAATCTCGCGCCGGAGCACATTGAGTCCCACGGTTCGTTCGAAAATTACAGGGCGGCTAAAATGAAAATTTTCGATGAGCTTTTTTCTTCGCGCAAAAAAAATAGGATTTCCGTCGTGAATTCCGATGACGGCTCCGCGGAATATTTTTTGAAATCAAACCCCGGTAAAATATTGCTTTTCGGACTGGACGCTTCCGCCGCCGGAAAAATGGCCGGTAAAACCGGGGCGGAAATTTTTGTTCCGTCTTTTTTTAAAGTTTTGCCGGATGGTTTGGTTTTTAAGATTAAAGATTCCGAGCTTCACTCTCCTCTTTTGGGAGAATTCAACCTTTTGAATATTTTGGCCGCCGTTTCTTTCGCTTTGTCGCGGGGCGTTGATTTGGAAATCGCGAAGCGCGCCATTGAGGACTTTAAAGATATACCCGGCAGAGTCGAGTTTATAAAAGAAGGCCAGGGCTTCGATGTGGTCATCGATTACGCCCATACTCCGGATTCGCTCAAAGCGCTTTACGGAGTTTTTAAAAACAAACGCAGAATTTGCGTTTTGGGAGCGACCGGCGGCGGAAGAGATAAGTGGAAAAGGAAAGAAATGGGGCGCGTTGCTTCCGATAGTTGCGATAAAATATTTCTTACCAACGAAGATCCGTATGACGAGGAGCCGGAAAATATTGTCCGCGATGTGTCCGAGGGGATTGAAGATAAAAATAAGATAAAAATAATAGTAGACAGGCGCGAGGCCATTGCCGCGGCTTTTTCTTGCGCAAAAAAAGGAGACGTGGTTCTTATAACCGGCAAAGGCACCGATCC
>CAZVBU010000025.1:0-8293 GCA_964625935.1 uncultured Candidatus Saccharibacteria bacterium | reverse complement strand
CAGGAAGAGTGTAACGAAAAAAACAATCGGAATATGTCCGATAAGCGGCCTCGGGAAAAACTGTCCCGGGCGATACCGTTGTTTCGCTAATCGTGACCATAAAAGGCAAGGACATCCTGGGAATAGAATCTTCGAAAACTTCCGCGGTCACTCTGCCGCGCCAGACCTGGTTTGCGTATTGCGCGATGTAAATTCCCGGCGGCACGCCCTCAAGAGAATACCTGTCGTTTTGTAGAAGCAAAAGATAGTCATGATTTATAAGATTTCCGTTTCTGGCCTTTTCCCGCATTTCCGGCCATCTTGAGGGCATAAGAATATCGTGCCCGGGAAAAGACGAAGCAACCGGCAAACCGTGACAAATATTAGTAAGATTATCCACCCAAAACAATCTCAAAGAACCGCCAACGGGATCTATTTCAATTTCGTCATCGCCGGTTCCAACCGCGAAAACAGAATGCCACCACCGATTTAAATCAACAGTCAAACCGCCGGAACGCGGCGCCGGCGGAGCCATGGGATATAACGTCGGCCGGGAAATATCAACATTTATTATTTCTCCGGCGTCGTTTATGGAAACGCCCGACGGAGCAGGCAAAGGTTTATTCTGCGCAAAAGGAGACTCGGCGGGCGAGGTCGCGGAAGACGAACCGCACAAAGGGCAATCGCCGGAACCGATTTTTGGTTTTGGAGCAGGCGAGAAAAACTGCGGAGTTGATACCGGAGGAATCGTGATGGTCCCATCGTCAGGCAAAGATAAAAACGGCGAAGGCGACGGAAGCGAAGAGGGCGCGGGATTTATGACGGCAGGCGGAGGCGGAATCACGGAAGGTAAAACCATTTGCGGAACAGAAGTGACGACAACCTGGGGCGTCGAAGAAATTTTCGGCGTTATTAAAGGCGAAAGATGAATTTGCGGCTGGGCTATAACCGCGGCAAAAACCGGCGCGATGCCGGCGACGAAAATAAAAACAAAAAGAATAAAAAATATTTTTTTCATATAAATTTAATAACTCAACCATCCGATAAGGACGGCTATAAAAATAATCCTTAATAATCCAATTATCCAATATTTTCGGGCAAAAAGCCAGAAAAAACGGCTTAAAATACGGGGAAACAAAGACACGAATTTTTATTGATTTTTTATTAAATTTATGGTATAATTAAGAAAGATACGACAATACGGCAAGGCGCCAAAACGATATTATTAAAATACCCACATATCCGATTGCGCCGATAAAAAAACATTACTAAAATTATATCTAAACAAAAACTTTAACTAAAATGAAAGCAATCGGCCATTTTATCACGCGCTGGTCGCAAATACTCACGGTCTTACTTATAGTAAGGCCTGTTTTAAAAATCTGCTTGAAATTTACGGTTGAAAATCCGGAGGTGGTAAAAAATCTGAAAGGCCCTGTTCTTGTGATAGCGAATCACAAAACCGTTTTCGATCATTTTATCTTCGGAGCGGCTTTGCCGAAATTTTCTCCACTTTTTGCCGTGCGTTTCATGGGAGAAATGGACCATTTCAATTTTTCCGCGCTGGAATTTTTACGAAAAACAAAAATCATCCGTTTGTTCTATGCGATTTTCGGAGTTTTTCCGGCAATACGCGGCAAAGGGCTGGATGCCGCGCTTGAAAAACCGCAAAACATCCTAAAAAACGGGGGAGCCGTTCTTATTTATCCGGAAGGAAAAGTCGTAAAAGAAAATACGATAGGAAAATTCAAAAAAGGCGCGCCCGCGCTGGCTATAAAAACAGGAATAACAGTCTTGCCGGTTTCGATAAACGAAATTAAAACACAAAAACCTCATTGGTATCGCGTAAAATTCGGGGAAAAATTCACGGTGCCACAAAATATGTCCGTTGACGAAGCCGCGTCTTACATGAAATCGAAAATTTCCGATCTTTTTGAAACAATAAAATCCTAAAAAACCTGCTGTGGCAAAACAAACGCGTAAAAAATAACCGGCGAAACCGGCCGTTTTTTCAACAGACGGCTATTTTTATTTGTCGTATTTGGCGTTAAAATGAATATGTAAAAATAATCAAGCGCAATTGCCTAAATCCCGCCAGAAAATCGGCTTTTTGCGACAATTTGACTAACGACAAAATAAATAATTATAAAAATGTTACGGAAACATTATAAATTAACCGGGGAAATGATAATAATCATTTCCCATCTCTAACAGGATGGACTTCGCGTTTTTAGTACACGCGCGCGACCACACGGATATCGCGCGAAAATTCAAAATAGCGAAATATTTGCCGAAGCGCCTCGTAGAATTCTGGTGCTTACACTGGCCGCCTTTTGTGGTTACAAAAATAGACAATCTCAAACCGGATAATTCCGGCAAAACTATTTCAGGCTGCCTTATCGGAATACCGATGACGGCGAAACAAATGCTCGACAACCGCGATCTGGCCATGAAAAAAACCGTAGAGGCCGTTAAAAAAGCCGAAAAAATGGGGGCAAAATATGTCGGGCTGGGAGCGCTAACGGCGCCCGTAACCAAAGGCGGCACCGAAATCATTGATAAATTTCCCGGCACCACCATAACAAACGGCAATACTCTTACGGCTGTCGTATCTATTCATCATATTATGGAAAAAATAAAATCAAACCAAAATATAGAAACCGTAGCCGTTGTGGGAGCCACCGGATCCATCGGACAGGCCATAACACTCGCGCTGGCGCAAAAAACGCAGGACAAAAAAATAAATATTTACGCGCGCACAAAGGAAAACATAATAAACCTGATAAATAAAGCGAGAGAATCAAATCCAAATTTAAAAATCGAAGGCTTCTCCGGCGATCTTTCGACATTAAACACGGCGGATCTGATAGCGGTTGCCACATCGGCGTCAAGCGCAATTATAAAAAAAGAACACTTGAAACAAAATGTAATAGTATACGATGTCACGCAACCACAAAATGTCGATAAGGCCATACTAAAAACCAGACCGGACGTCACGCTGATAGATGGCGGCCTTTCAAAAATTCCGTTTTTAAAAAATAAAATGCCGTTTGGACTTCCGCCACAGGTTGTTTTTTCCTGTTTTGCCGAAACAATGCTTTTGGCCGCCGAAAATATGCAAAGTGAAGATAAGCAAAAATTTGTCGGGCCGGTAAAACAAGATAATATACAAATTATCCGGGAGATTTTCAATAAATACGGGCTAATCCCGGAACTTCTTAATTTAAAAAAATAAATGCATATATATTCCGTAATTTCTATCACCAGCGCTGTTTTTGCTTTTGCCGCAGGTCTTATAATTTTTACAAAAAATCCCCGCGCGCCTTTAAACCGGACTTTTTTTCTGTTCTCTGCCGCCGTTACGGCATGGCTTGGTTTTGCCGGGCTTGTCGGCGCGAACTGCGCAAATTCTTCTAAAGCTGTTTTTTACGACCAGCTTGTGTATCTCAGCGTTATCTTGGTGGTTCCTACGGTCTATCACTTCAGTGTCATATTGACCAAAAAAACAAAACAAAACGCGCTTGTCGCAATATCATACATAACGGCATTTTTTTTCGGGTATACCGTTTTCGGCGATAATTTCATTTCGGGTCTTAAATATTACCCCGTCGGATGCCACACGCAGGCCGAATTTTTCCATCATTTATTCCTGGGTTATTTCATTTTTTTTGTCGTGGTAATGTACGCTAACCTTTTTCGCGGCCTCTTCACAAACAACACAGGAAGACAAAGCGCAGGGAAAATTTATTCTGATATCATTTCTTATTTTAGGAGCCGGCTCAATTGGCTTTTTACCCGCTTACGGAATTTACGTGCCTCTAATCATAAATATATCCGGCCTCGTTTCGGTTGTAATATTGGCATACGCCATAATACGGCATCATTTGCTGAACATAAAAGTTATCACTACGGAATTGTTCGTGGCGGTTATATCCGTAGCGCTATTGCTTGACGCGATACTTTCAACATCAAGAGAACAATTTCTGGTCAGATTTTCCATATTTCTGGGGATAGCTTTGTTCGCCGTTCTTCTCATCAGGGGAGTTTTCAAAGAAATAAAATCCAAAGAAGCCCTGGAAAAACTCGCGCTACAACTGCAAAAAGCGAACGACGAACTCCAGCGCCTGGATCGCGCGAAATCGGAATTTCTTTCCATCGCCTCGCACCAACTCCGGACCCCGATAACGCACGCCAAAGGGTATCTTTCGATGATGCTTGAAGGCGACTTCGGCGAAGTGCCGGAATATCTGAAAGAAATAATCAGAAAAGTTTTTGAATCCAGCCATCGCCTTGCTTTAATGGTCGACGATTTTTTAAATATCAGCAGAATAGAACTCGGAACAATGAAATACGACATGACTAAATTCGACCTCGCGCAAATGGCAAGAGGCATCACAAACGATTTTATGACGGCGGCTTTCGAAAAAAAACTGGACCTCCAGACAAAAATTGAAATTGATCCCTGTCCCATAACGGCGGACGAAAACAAAATACGCCAGGTTGTCGCGAATATCGTCGACAATTCCATAAAATATACACCCGCGGGATTCATTAAAATATGCCTCTCAAAATCATTCATCGATAAAACCGCCCTCATAACGGTGGAGGATTCCGGAATGGGCGTTTCCGAAGACATGATGAAAAGATTATTTCAGAAATTCAGTCGGGCCGACCAAAGCCCGAGAATGCACACCGACGGTTCCGGACTGGGACTTTATATAGCCAAAAGAATAGTCGAAGACCACAAGGGCAGGATTTGGGCCGAGTCAAAAGGTGAAGGCAGGGGAGCCAAATTCTTTGTTGAATTGCCGGCCTCCTAGTGCTATATTCTATAAATGCCGAAAAGAATTAAAAACCGGAAAAATCCGGATTAACACCGAAAAATGGAACGGACAAAAATATCAGAAACAAAAAATAAAGCAGGGGAAACGGCGAGCGTGTCCGGCTGGGTGGAATCCCGGCGCGGTCACGGCAAGCTCGTGTTCATAGACTTAAGAGACGCGACAGGTCTTTTACAGGTTGTTTTCGTTCCCGGAAACGAAGAGCTCTTGAAACTCGCGGCGACACTCAGAACCAACGATGTCGTGACAATAGAAGGAAAGATATCCAAAAGGCCGGAAAAAATGACCAACAAGGACATGGAAACCGGCAATGTTGAACTTTCGGCGGAAAAACTGGAAATAATCAACCGATCGGCAACGCTTCCTTTCGACATAACCGACGACGGCTACGGAACCAACGAAGAAATACGCCTGCGTTACAGATATCTCGATTTGAAACGCCAGCGCCTGCAAAAAAACCTCAAAATGAGAGCGAGCGCGATAAAATTTTGCCGCGATTACCTCAATGAAAAAGGTTTTACGGAAATCGAAACTCCGGTGCTTACAAAATCAACGCCTGAAGGCGCCAGAGATTATGTTGTGCCTTCCCGGCTGCAAACTGGTTTTTTTTACGCGTTGCCGCAGTCTCCCCAACAATACAAACAACTATTGATGGTCGCCGGCATTGAAAAATATTTCCAAGTGGCGCGATGCTTCCGGGACGAAGACACAAGGGGAGACAGACAGCCGGAATTCACCCAGCTCGATATAGAGATGAGCTTTACCGGGCAGGAGGAAATCCTGAACTTGGCGGAAGGTATGTTTACCGAGATGGTAAAAAAACTCTACCCGCAAAAAACTTTGTCCTCTTCGCCGTGGCCGAGAATATCTTACAAAGAAGCGGCGGAAAAATATAATTCCGACAAACCCGATCTCAGAAAAGACAAAAACAACCCCGATGAACTCGCCTTCGCGTGGATTGTCGACTTCCCGGCATTCGAATACCGCGAGTCGGAAAAACGCTGGGACGCGGTTCATCATCCTTTTACAAGGCCGCAAACGGAAGATATCGAAGAAATCAAACAGAATCCCGGCAAAATTCTCGCCCATCAATACGACTTGGTTTTGAACGGCTACGAAGTCGGGGGAGGATCGCTAAGAATATACAAACCGGAACTTTTGGAAGCGATATTCGAAATTTTGGGGCACGATAAAAAAAACATCCGGGAAAAATTCGGCCACCTTCTCGACGCTTTCAGTTACGGAGCGCCGCCCCACGGCGGTATAGCGCCGGGCATAGACAGGCTCGTAATGATTCTGCAGAATGAACCGAACATACGCGAGGTCATCGCTTTCCCGAAAACCGGCGACGGAAGGGATTTCATGATGAACTCTCCTTCGGAAATAGGAAAAGATCAGCTCGGCGAACTGAATCTTGAAATAAAGAAAAAAAAGAAATAACGCTTATTGCTCCGGTCCCTTCCGGCAGCGCCGCGAAAAAAATGTACGTTTTAAAACTGCAACAATTCGAAGGCCCGTTCGACCTCTTGATAGACCTTATAGAAAATAAAAAACTGTCGATAAACGAAGTCTCTCTTTCGCGCATATTCGACGGATATATGGAATACCTGAAAGAACTCAATCATTTTCCCGTGGGAGAAGTGGCCTCTTTTATCGCGATAGCCGCCACGCTGATGCTCATCAAATCACGCTCGCTTCTGCCGTCGCTCAAGCTTACCGAAGAAGAAGAGGCCGACATCAAAGATTTGGAAACGCGCCTGAATCTTTACAACAAATACCGCGAAATAGCCAAAACTCTTGAAAAAATATTCGGAAAAAAAATAATTTTCGCGAGAGAACCTTTTGCCGGAGTTCCGGATGTTTTCATAGAGCCCAGAGGGCTAAACAGGGAAAAACTGGGGCAGATACTCAAAATACTGATTTCGGGCCTTCCAAAAAAAGAAATACTGCCCGAAACAAGCGTCAAAAAAACGATAAGCCTGGAACAAAAAATAGAAGATCTTGTCGGAAGACTCAAGGAGAGGGTAAGCATGTGTTTTTCAGACATCACGAATCCCGGGTGTGACAAAGTAGACATTATTGTCAATTTTCTGGCGGTTCTCGAGCTGATGAGGCGGGGAATGCTCGTGGCGACCCAAGAAAATAATTTTTCCGAAATAGAAATAAGCAAGATATAAAAAAAATTGCGCTAAAAAACATCAGAAACAATGGAAAACATTAAAAAACACATCGAGGCCATCCTTTTTCTTTCGGGCGAACCGATGAAAAAAGAGAAAATCGCCGCCGCGCTGAAAACCGGAAAAGAAGCCGTTGAGTCGGCAATAAAAGAAATGGAGCCGGAGTTCGCCGGCCGCGGCATACGACTTATCGTTAACAACGAGGAAATAAGCCTGGGCACGTGCGCGGAATCCTCGAAAATATGCGAAGATTTTCTTAAAGAAGAATTGGACAAATCGATAGGCCGCGCCGGAGCAGAAGTCCTCGCGATAATGATATACAAATACGCGTTGAAAAACGACGGAATAAGCAGGACGGATATCGACTTTGTGCGCGGAGTAAATTCGGCCTTCACGTTAAGAGCCCTTTCGGTAAGAGGTCTTGTGGAAAAACAAATAAACCCGAAAGATAAAAGAAGCTACATATACAGACCCACGACGCAACTTATGCAATTTCTTGGAATAAACAAAAAAGAAGACTTGCCGGATTTTGAAAACCACCTGAAAGAAATAGAAGAAGCGTTGAAAAACCACGAATTGGAAAATTTAAAAAACGACAATGAAAATCAAAACGGACAAAATCAGGAGCCTGATAAAAACATCGGCGGAACAGGCGCGGAAGAGCAAAATGCCGGAGATAATCCTTCTCCTGTCGCTCATTCTGACGCTCGGCCAGATTAAAACAAACAATACACGGGGTGAAAAAGAAGCGGGAATAAACGCCGCCGTTTTGTCTTTTCCGGAAAACTCCACAGCCACCGGCGGTGAAAGCGTTCCCGAAATAAAGGCTGTTTCAGCGTGCGTTTACGACATCAATTCGGAAAAATTTCTTTTTTCAAAAAACAGCCTTGAAGTGAGACCTCTCGCAAGTCTTGTAAAACTTATGACTGCCGTTGCCGCTTCCGAATCTTTCTCCGGAAATCCGCTGATTGAAGTTACGTATTCCGCGCTCAACCAGGAAGGAGATAACGGACTTATGCCCGGCCAGGCGCTGGAACTGAACAGGCTTCTGGAATTGATGTTGGTTGCGTCCTCAAACGACGCGGCATACGCAATAGCGGCTTCTCTCGGCGACGGAACTTCAGATAAAAAGTTCGCCGAAATAATGAACGAGAAAGCTAAAAATATCGGACTAAACAGACTGTATTTTTTCAACCCCACAGGCCTTGACCCTTCCGAAAAACTTTCCGGAGGATACGGAACATGCGAAGATACCGCGAAACTCGCGGCTTATATAATAAAAAATCATCCGGAAAT
>CAZVBU010000024.1:6322-8892 GCA_964625935.1 uncultured Candidatus Saccharibacteria bacterium | reverse complement strand
TCCGGGTATATCTTTTTTGTCCTCAGCAAAAAGAAGCGGGCAAATTAAGCGGTTTTTCCGGAGTTTTCTTTTCGAAAGCACCATTCAAAAGCACCGTTTAAAAAAACGGTGCTTTTGTTTGAATGAAATTTTTTATTTCCGGATTGTTTTCCGGACCGTTTTTAAAAAAGATTATAATTTTTTTCTGAAAAAAACGGCCAAGTCCAGTATGTTTACCTTACCGTCTTTATTAATGTCATATTTCGGGTCATAGTCCTTAAATATCGAGATTGAAATAAGATAGGAGTCAATGAAATTTACTTTTCCATCTCCGCTGACATCCGGATTTATTTCTTCGTTTGACGGGCTAATATCCGTTTGTATTATCGAATTATCTTTCGGCCGGTTGTTTTCCGCCGTTGATTCCTGAACGAAAATCGCGGTATTTTTTCCGTCTTTGAATATGTTCGTGCCTTTCCCGTCATGCGCCAGCACTTGTGGATTTTCGAGAGTGATTTCGGCTATTCCCGGCGCGGTTGTTTTGAAGCGCAGAATCATTACGATGCCGTCTCCCAGAAATCCGCCTTGTCTGGTGGTGCCTCCTCCGAATCGAATTTCTCCGTTTTCTTCCCGTTCCTCGCTGTGTTTTACCCAGAGGTCAAAAACCGATTTTTCCGTATTCGCCGAAACAAATTTCAGCTTTGACGCGTCGTATTTTATTGTAGCCTCCGCGGCGTTGATGGGGGAGTTTGATTCTATTTTTACCGTTACCTCGCTTTCACATCCGAGACACGCCCGGTTATTGTTTTCGTTTTCGAGGAGTATCAAAGCCTCGGGCTGTCTTACGGCCAAGTTGATGGCTATGATGATTATCGCGATTACGGGGAATCCGCCTATGACTATTTTTTTTCGATGTTTTTTAACCAAATGTTTCATTTTATTTAAAAGATTTATCATATTTTTCCGGCGGTTTTATTTCGTTTGTTTTGTTTATGTCGCGTATTCGCGATATCGAATAATATGGAGGATTTTTTATCATGATTTGTTCGATTTCCGAGGTTTCTTTATTTATCCAGAGCTCTATTATCCCGGCTTTTCCTATCCGGTCGGCCATATTTCCGAGTTCAAGATCTCCTTGTTTTGTAAAAGCCTTTTCGTTTAAAACAAGTTCGTATCTGAAACAATTTTTTCCTTCAAGATTTTCGCTATCCCCGCTTTTTATAATTTTAACGTATTTTCCATTTTTTTTGAAGATGTTCAGTGAATCCATTACCGGTCCGGAAATCGCGATATTTTTGAAATTTTCCGGTATGGAATTTTTGTCGAAGAGATACCAGCCTTCGGTCGTTTGCATGGTTGATTTCAGGCGCTCGCTTTCGGTTTTTATGTTTATGTAGATATCTTTTCCGACAGAAATGTTTTCAAAAGAAAAATTATGGAGCGATATCGCGCCCGCCTCGTTTATTTTGAGCGTTGTTGTCGAACGGGAAGAGTAATTTTTATTTCTGTGATCAATGGTATAAATGCCGGAAACATAGAGTTCCCGGTCTGTTGCTTTTGTTTCGGTTTGCGTGCTTTGATTCCACGACTTTATGGTTGCAACGGCGGACACGGCCTTTTCATAGGCCTTTTCGTAATCGGGCCGGGAATAGACGAAAAAATAGTAATAAACACCGGACGCAAGGGCGGCCAAAATCAAAAAAATCAATAAAAACTTAAATTTAACCGCGGTTTTTAGCCGTGTCATGATTGTATTATAAGGTTTTTTACGCATTTTATCCAGTTTTTGTTGTATTTTTTGTGTTTTTTGTTCATTTTTCCGATAGTTGGGCAGGCGTTCTTTCTTTTTATTTAGAGAGCTCAGGTATTTGTAATATGTTTTGTGGATAACTTTTGTTTCTTTAAAAAAACCATTGATTTATAATAATAATATACAAATCTCGATATGCGAGATTTTATAAATCTCGACCTTCGAGATAGTATTTTTATGAATAAAGACAACTGGATCACTCTTAAAGAAGCATCCGCGGTTTCGGGTTATTCCTCCGATTATATCGGTCAGCTTATAAGACGCGGAAAATGGCCCGGCAAGCAGGTTTATACCAATGTCGCGTGGGTGACTAAAGAGTCCGCGGTTTTGGATTATCTGAAAAAAGAAAAAAACGGCAGTAGTTTAAAAGAAAAAGCCGGCGGGTTTTTCGCGCGTTTTGAAAACAGGTTTTCGAACCCCGCGGAAGTTGAAAAAATATTTGAATTTATTTTATACGGTTTAATCGCTATTCTCGCGATTTTTACGGTTATTCTTTTTTACATCGCGGCGGTTAGCGTTGACAGGTCTTTTGACAAAGCCGCTCTCGAGAGGGTCAATCAAAACGAAAACATAAACAACGAAAACAAAGAATGATTATTTCCGATATAAAAATAAAACATACGGGCGGAGAGCGGAAATTTTGTCGCGAGAAAACCGTTGTCCGTTTGGCGCCGACAGGGTTGGCGCGGAGAAAAAAAGTTTTCCGCAGGCGTTTCATGTCTTTCATTTCTTTTGTTGTTTTATTTTTGAATTTAATTTTTCCCGGGGCGCGCGTGTTTGC
>CAZVBU010000024.1:0-6312 GCA_964625935.1 uncultured Candidatus Saccharibacteria bacterium | reverse complement strand
CGTTTCGGTTTCTTCCGAACCGTCCGCGCCGGAACAACAGGCGGTGGTTTCGGAGCCGGCACCACAGCCGGAAAATGACGCGTCGGGGGAAACGCCGGACGCGCCGCAAGATTCCGGTGACGCCGCGGGCGAAGGCGAAATCACGGGCGGTTCGGCCGGCGCCGGAGACGGCGAGGCGGGCGGAGAGCCGTCCGCTCAGCCGGAAGAGCCGTTTTGGCAGGTTGAGGAAATATCTCAAAATACAACCGCCGAAGACGATGTCTTTGAGGAGGATGACGAAGTTGCTTCGGATGATGTTTTATTGTCCGGCGAAAATAATGAAAACGATGTTGAGACGATTGAAGAAGAAAATCCGGTTGATAATGCGGATTCCGGCGGAGAGGACGAACCCGAGGGCGGTTCCGGCAATTCTTCAGATTCCGGGAACGAAAATTCCGACGATAGTGATGAACCGAGCGGCATCAGTGGCGGAAACGAGAACACTCCGGTGGATGAATCCGATAAATCTATTGAAACAGGAAACGGCGGCGGAGCGGGCGCGGCGGATGATTCCATGGGGGAACCCGAAACTCCGGGCGAAAGCGGAGAAGCGGATTTGCCGGCAAAAGAACAGGGAGAACAAGAAGAGCGAGAAGATGGACAAAGCGAGCGGGAAGATGAAACTGTCGTATATGAAGCCGAAAATACGGTTTTCAATTCCGATTACAAATATATGTTTTCCGACAAGGAGTGTGTTATCGTGAAAAGCGGAGAATATTATTGCGTGAGTTCGAAAAACGAAAACGGCGAAGAAAAAACCGCCGGCGAAGATTCATATGGCAAGGCGAGTGTCGTGGCGGAAGTTGACAGCGCCGGAGATAAAGAAATTTATCTTTTGGAAGACGGCCGGAAGAAAAAAATAACCGATAATTTCGTGACGGACGATATGCCTTATTATGATGAAGGCCGGGGCGTTGTCGTCTGGCAATCCGAGGAGGCGGGCAGGTTCCAAATAATGGCTTACGACAAAACGACGGGCATAACTACGCGCCTGACTAATTTCAATTTCAACAACACCAATCCGCATATGGATAACAATATCGCCGTATGGCAGGGCTGGAACGGCGATGATTGGGACGTTTTTTATTACGATTTTTCTTCTCCGGAAAAAGGCGCGCGCGTTATTACCGACAATTCTTATAACGATATGTTTCCCAAAGCAAACCGCTTCTTAATTGTTTGGCAGGCAAATATAAACGGCGTATGGCGCGTTTTTATGCATAACCTGGAAACGGGCGAAACCGAAGACATAAGCGGAGGCGGCGGAAGTTTCGAGTCGCCGAGATTCGTCGTAATGATGGATTCCAGAAAAGAAAACGGCGACATCGAAAGATATACGTATGATGTTTCAACGGGCGAAACCGAGTCGGTCGCGACGGTGCCCGACAAAAAAACTTCGGAAGTTCCTCCTCTTGAAATTCCGACAAAAGATCCCGTGAGCGATCAGAACGGCGCGGTGCCTTCTTCTGGCGCGACAACAACGCCGGTTTCCGGCCAGGGGCAGAAGGATGAGGGGGAAGGGGGAGAAGTCGGGACTCAAGACGAAAACAATTAAAGAGATTATTGATTTTCGGTTTTTACAATAGGTTTTGAAGTATGAATTATGAATCAAGAATTAAGGAAAGGGTGAAACTCTAAATTAAATTTCAAATTTCCAATTCCCAATGCCAAATCAATATCAAAATTCAAATGACAAACACCCCAATTCCCATAAAGAAATAATTTGATATTTAATCATTTGGATTTGATTGGGAATTTGGCATCAGGGTTTTGTAATTCATTATTGCGGTTTGATTGTTGAAATAATTGGTTATTGATTGGATATTGCGTATTGGCTATTGATTATTTTTTTATGCGTTTAACCAGGAGACGAAAAAAAATTCTTGAGATATCGGGAGCGGTGGCGATTATCGCCGCGCTTTTTTTAAGCGTTTTTTTTAACTATTTCGTTTCAAAAAAAACCGAACGCGCGTTCGCGGCTTACAACGGGAAACAACTTAAAACAATTGAATATGTTTTGGGCGATGGAGCGGATAATACTCAAAGGGGAGATAATACCATAGCTTACGCTGGAGAGTATTGGTTTTCCACGAAAGCCGGAGCGGGCGTGAAAAATATCGTGATAGACGGGACCGGCATTCGCGTCATAAACGCGTATCTGGAGACGCGTTTTCAGTTGCAGACGACGGCGGTAAACGTAAGTCACATCGCCGTGATGCTTGACGTGGAAGGGGGACCGGCTCCAGGAACGGATGTCAGGGTCGGAGAGGAGACATCGGTTTCGCCTTATAATAATTCCGGAACGAGCGGTTTTATTCGTTCCGTTCACGATTGCACCGCGCTTTTTAACAGGCAGTCGTCTTCGCAGTTCAATTCCGGCCTTGAAGTTGTCGCCGGAGTGCAAGTGGACTTGTCCGCCGCGGGGAACCGCGTTCTCACTTCGGTCAAACTCGTCATCACCTACGAATCCGATTATTCCACTTCCGCCCACACGGAAACGAAGACCGTGAGATTCCCGCTGGATTCCCGCGCCGCAGGAGACACGGGAACAATGCAGGGTCAGTGCGCGGCTTTGGCCACCTGCAGTTTTGACTACAACGCCGTGATCCCGGATTCCACGGCCGACAGCGATATTTTGGATGTCTTTTTTGAGCTCAACGCCGAAGTGGCCACGGGCACCGTGGCGTCAACCTTCCAGCCGCAGATAAACGGAGGAACGGCAGGTCCCGCTTTCAATTGGTGGGAAACGCTCGCGGACGACACCAACGTGTTCGTCATTTACCGTCCTCCCGTGGGGGGTTCCGACTTCTTGAGAAACACAGCCCAGATTCTTGATATCGTAAACGGCGCCGTCAATTTGCAGGCGCTCGGAGGCGAACTCGTGGTTACATACAGGTATTCCACGGGGGCAAGTTCGCAAACCGAGACCGTAAGATATTTCATGGACCAGGATACTTCAGCCAACCCGGGCACGGCCACGAGCACTTTTTCACAAATGATAACGATTTCAAATACCGGGATGTCGGTAAAAAATATCTGGTACAAGATTTATTATCCCGTAACCGACTCGCAGACCTTAAGAGTCGCCGGAACCGTTGGGACTTCAACCGAAAAATACAACGATTACATTCTAAGCACTTCAAACGGCGTAAGAGCCGGCAATGTCCCGGTCATCATTTATGACATGTCCGCCGACATAGGCAATATGTTTAATTCAACGACGACAATCGCCGGGGGGACCAAAGCGTCTTCCGCCACGGGCGACGCGCCGCACGCCGTTGAATGCTATGTTACTTTCACCTGGGCCGGTTCTTCCGGCGGAACCGTCACCAAAACCGTGCAATTCGGCGCGGCGCAACAGGGAACCGGAAATTCCGCCGTTCAATGGAACAACAGAGCGCTCCCAATTTACTTGCCTGAAACAGTCGGTAAGTACTACGGGTCGGTTTATGTTGAGGCAATGGTGAATCATTCCGATACTACCAACATAGCCGCGAATACCATTGTCCGGGTCGGAATAAACGGCACGTCAACTGCGCTTGTTTATAATGAAAACCAGGAAGAGGGCGTTTACGTGACCGAGGAAGCGTATACTCCGGTGCTTTTTAGTTTTGTCGCCACATCCACTTTTACGGGAACTTCAACCGCGACGACTTCCGTATCCTGGACGGATAAAGTTTTTGGAATTCACGAAACCATCAGCCAGGCGGATGAACGATTTTTCAGTAATGTTTTTATTGTTACTTATGACGTTGCTTTTGGCGAAGAAGCCGGGGAAGTTACGAGAAAGCATTTGAAAACCGTGGAATATGTTTTAGGTGGCGGCTCCGATAATACAAACAGAGGGGACGCGGTGTACGCTTTCGCCGGTTCGGTATGGAGCGCCACTCCCGCCGGCGCGGGTTACAAAAACATAGTCATTGAAGGAACCGGTATAAGAGTCAGGCAGGCGTTTGTCAACGTGAGTTTTCAGACCAATACCACTGCGGATAACAGCGCGGATTATTGCGTCGCGCTTTATGTTGAGGGTAGTTTGGTTTCTGATACTCATTTGAGAATTTGCGAGGAGACGTCGGTTTCACCCTTAAATGACTCGGGTGTGAGCGGATTCGTAAGAATGACAAGCGATGCTACCGCTCTTTTCAATACCCAGTCGGACGCTGATTTTGCCGCCGGACTTAATACTCAGGCGTTCGTTTGGGTTGATTTCGCCGCTGCAGCGGACCGCGTTCTCACTTCGGTCAAACTCGTCATCACCTACGAATCCGATTATTCCACTTCCGCCCACACGGAAACGAAGACCGTGAGATTCCCGCTGGATTCCCGCGCCGCAGGAGACACGGGAACAATGCAGGGTCAGTGCGCGGCTTTGGCCACCTGCAGTTTTGACTACAACGCCGTGATCCCGGATTCCACGGCCGACAGCGATATTTTGGATGTCTTTTTTGAGCTCAACGCCGAAGTGGCCACGGGCACCGTGGCGTCAACCTTCCAGCCGCAGATAAACGGAGGAACGGCAGGTCCCGCTTTCAATTGGTGGGAAACGCTCGCGGACGACACCAACGTGTTCGTCATTTACCGTCCTCCCGTGGGGGGTTCCGACTTCTTGAGAAACACAGCCCAGATTCTTGATATCGTAAACGGCGCCGTCAATTTGCAGGCGCTCGGAGGCGAACTCGTGGTTACATACAGGTATTCCACGGGGGCAAGTTCGCAAACCGAGACCGTAAGATATTTCATGGACCAGGATACTTCAGCCAACCCGGGCACGGCCACGAGCACTTTTTCACAAATGATAACGATTTCAAATACCGGGATGTCGGTAAAAAATATCTGGTACAAGATTTATTATCCCGTAACCGACTCGCAGACCTTAAGAGTCGCCGGAACCGTTGGGACTTCAACCGAAAAATACAACGATTACATTCTAAGCACTTCAAACGGCGTAAGAGCCGGCAATGTCCCGGTCATCATTTATGACATGTCCGCCGACATAGGCAATATGTTTAATTCAACGACGACAATCGCCGGGGGGACCAAAGCGTCTTCCGCCACGGGCGACGCGCCGCACGCCGTTGAATGCTATGTTACTTTCACCTGGGCCGGTTCTTCCGGCGGAACCGTCACCAAAACCGTGCAATTCGGCGCGGCGCAACAGGGCGTCGCCGCCGCGGCAAACTACTACAACAATAGGCCGGTTTACGTATTTTTACCGGAGACATACGTGAAGACCTATCGTTCGGCTTATCTTGAAACGACAGTGGCTCATTCCGACACGACGAACATAGCCGCAAACGTTGTCGTAAACTCGGGTGTTGATTCGGTCCTTACCGCGTATAGCGAAAACCAGGAAGAGGGTGTTTACGTGACTGAGGAAGCTTTTACTCCGACGCTTTTTTTTCAGGTCTCAAGTTCAACTTTTTCGGCCGGCAGCAATATCGGGTGGACTCGGAAAGTTTTTGAGGTAAACCAGTATATAAACCAAACCGATGAAAGATTTTTTACTAATGTGTTCGTTATTACTTACGACGCGGATTTGTATAAGTCGGCGAATTCTTTGGCTCAAACGCATTATCATTGGAGAAATGACGATGGAAACGAAGCGGGAGCGACTTCCGCGACGGGCGGCTACGAAGATACTTCAATAGGCAAGTTGAAAAAAAACACGGCTAAAAGGTTAAGAATCCAGGTCTCAAACGAAGGTGCGGCTTCGGACGATTCGACGTATCGCCTTGAATACGGAGTTAAAACTTCTTCCTGCGCGGCCATAAGTTCGTGGACCGATGTCGGGGCGTCCGGCGGCGATTGGGATATGGCGGACTCGCTGAATTTGTCCGACGGCGCGGATACCACGAATATTTCTCTCGCGCTTGGCGGAACGACCGACGAAAACGCCAATTTTGAATCTCCGAACGGCGGGGTTAAGGATTCTTCTTCCGAGACCGGGACGATAACCTTGGGAACGAATGAATTTGTTGAGCTGGAATATTCCATTGAGGCGACGGATTCGGCGTCCGCGGGACAAACTTATTGTTTCAGATTGACCGACGCCGGAACTTCTTTGCCGGAGTATCTGGTTTATCCCGAAGCGACTCTAAGGACGAACACCGATTTTTACGTGCAAAGCGGCTATGTGACGTTAACGGGGAGAAGCTACACGATTTACGCCGGCCTTGATTATGTCGCCCCAGCTTCAACATCCAGCGCTTTCGTGAGAATCACCAACACTCAAATCACGGGCGCGGGTTATAATACTGGCGGCGGCACTCAAGT